>JAGRGH010000006.1 GCA_020445605.1 Chromatiales bacterium | reverse complement strand
GATGGGACCACTGGGTCATATACCTCCAGCAGAAGCTGAGGCAAACTACTACACGCAACTCAACCGTCAGGCCGCGATGGCGGCGTGACTTAAACCAAACAGCCTCCGCGATACCCGGGGCGGTTCATCAACGAGACCAGCGAAGTTCCCGAGCATCTTCGCTACTACATCGACTACGATGCCATCGCTCGTGACATGAAGATCAATGAAGAAATCGTCGAGATTGCCCGTGAGCTCATCGTGACCAACGCGCAGGAGTGCGCTATCGCCATAGCTTATGGCGGTGCTTCGACCGGCAGGCGGAAGCCCGGATAGGCGAAAGCGCTTTTGATGGTTTCGCAGTCCTTTTCAGAGACACCTGCGCGGCGTGAGGTTTCATACCACGTAGCGCTGATCTGCTCTTCCATGGCGGTAATGAGCGCATCTGCCCGTTCGCGTTGCACGAAAAAACGCTGGCTTTGCGAAACCAGGTTTTGGGCATGCGCATAGCGGCCCCAGTCACCACAGCTCAAGGCAAGGTCACGGCGCTCCATGCTGATCGGCATTGATGGCGTCAGATCGTAAGCCGGTGAGAGCCGCCAGTCCTTATCCCTGGCGATGAGCGCATGATTGCGCGGGTGATCATCAGTGTTCGAGATCAGCGCGTTAAAAACCATGCGGTCAAAAAGCTCGGCGGCATCATTTTTCGGATTAGAGCTTGCCCGGCGGAGTTCTTCGGCCATCAGAACATAAGACCATCGATCGCGCTGTTGATGCGTATCCTCGGTACGCAGCAATGTAAGCCCGCTGATCATGCGGGCACGCAGATAACCCTCATCCGTTTTTTCACGGTCAAATCGCTTTACAAGCAGAACATCGCGATCACCAACCGTGATGGTCTTGCTTTGCGCGCTCTGGATACCGCAAGCACGAGCAAGTAATAACATCGCATGCTCGGTACGCGCATGGTTCCATTTATCATCAGGGCGATTGAATTTTGCGATCCACAGCCCATCATCATCCTCAACGACAGCCTTGGGCCGCGCCCCACCCATTGACGTGCCGATCAACATTAAATCCTCGACCTGTTCGGCTTCCGGCCCTTGTGGCGGTTCTTCATCTGCGATGATGGTGTCGGCGAGGGCCAGTATTTTTTCAAGATCGAGCGTTTTGTTGAATTTCCGCTTGGGCGCAGGCGGTTCCTGCCCCAGACCGAACCCCAATGCACCGGCGCGGTCGTCAGGCGCGTATAGAAGATAATCAAGCTCGCCGAGCTGCGGCTTGCCCGCATGTTTTTCAATGACACGGCGACCCCAGTAATCCGGACCCGCATCGCGCAGTGCCCCGAACATGCCCTTAAGAGCGGCCGTGCGATAGGTGGTCCTGCCAAGTTTGAGTTCGACCGGATCGATTGGAACGGCGTCCGGGCGCTTTAGATAACTCTTCCCGTAAACAAACCGGCCCACCGGCATTCCGGTGCGATCCAGTTCGCGCACGAATTTCCCCGCCGTCACGAATTCGCTCGTACCGGGCAACGTTAAATAGACAAAACATTCCGTCGTGCCGAGGCTAGAAGTCACTATCAAGCTCCTCGTCGCAGCGTGCGCGGGCGCGCCCGCGTGATAGCTCAAGGCTCAAGCCCTCTTCATCACGGGCCGGGTCGGCAAGTGTCGCCATCGGCTCCAGTAAGCCGTAAGCCCAAAGCAAGGCGGTATAAACGACAAGACCTGTCGAAGGCTTGCCTTTCTCTGCGTCCCTGACGGCGCGTGGCCCCGTACCTATTTTTTCAGCGACATCCTCTATCGTCAGATTGCGGCGCAATCGGGCCGTACGCAGGTTACGTCCCAAGCGCTTGATGGCCTGTTCGACCGGATAGGGCGGGGTTTGGGTTAAAAGGTTCCTGGCTGCCATGTGCTTTTAAGGGCTCTCTATAATTGTTTATCTGCTTTTAAGAGCATATAGCGTATTTTGTTCCTTGGCAAGAAAAAAATGCTCTCAAGAGCAAGTTAAGCGCTTATAATAGCTCGTCAGAGCACATACTTTAGAAATAAACGCCAAAAATACCGACCCCATGAAAAATGTTACATATTATCTTTACTCGCAGATAGTGTATATGTAACATATTCTATGTCTCAAGGAACCTACCGGAGAAACCGGTGATGCCTGTCATCCGTATAAACGATGCCACCTTCGTTGATCTCAAGGCGATTTCCACCTGGCTGGGAACCGATACACCCTCCGAGACCGTTGACGTTCTCGTCCGGTCCAAAATGAAAGACCTCGGTATGGAGCGCGACATTGAAAACGCTGTCGCTCACAAAGGTCCCGATGATGAGGCGCTGGTATTTGAAAAAGCGCCCGGCCTCTCTTTTACACGCATCCTGTCCGCCAGCATCAATGGCAGACAACCCGAGAAAGTGAACTGGGCAGGATTGCTGCTCGATGTGATCGGGATCGTCAAAGCTAAAGGTTTGAGTGGAGACAAGCTCGTCCACGAACTGCAAGTACCGGCGAAACAAAGGGAGTACGCAATGGATGGGTACAAATTTATGCCGGAGCTTGGCATATCCATCCAGGGGCAATCAGCTGCGGATGCGTGGAAGGAAGTCAGCCGCCTTGCCAATAAGTTCGGTATTCCGGTTGAGGTTCGTTTCCAGTGGCGTGAAAACGAAAAGGCCCAGCATCCGGGCAAGATCGGCGTGATCCACGCGGGGTCGTGAGGGACGAGGGCGCGCACGTCGTTTGACGTGCGCATGTCTCGCTAGGGCAGATCGCCTGGCTGATCGCCCCACTGGTCCTCCGGCCCCATCGCTTCGCCGTCGCCGAGCCTGGCATGATTGTTCATCACTTCATCACAGGCCTTCAGGCGCGCGACCACGGCAGCGGCGCGAAAACGATCGTAAATCTTGGTAATGTCGCGGCGGTGTCCGACATGCTCGAACACAATATGCGCTGATTCCGCGCAATAACGTTTGGGGCGAATGATATTGCCCTGTTTTTGCGCCCGTCTCATACGCAGATCATGGTCCTCCTGTTCTTCCCGCGTCCTGTCATGGCGCAACATGCCAAAGTGATAGGTTAAGGTGCGATCAAAGGCAAACCATCCTTGCCTGGTTTTCACTTTGAGCGCGGTGGGTGTCAGCAGGACACGGGTTTTCTTGCGCAGCATGCGGACATACAGGCGTAAGAAAATTGCTCTCGTGCCCAACGGACCCACAAGCCCGAGAAGCCAGATCAGACCGGCGTTCGGTTCATGGGCAACAAGCAAGGAAAAGCACAGCGCGGCGAGACCGAAGTCTCGCCGCCAAGGGTCATTTCATCAGGTGGAGGCGGCGAAGTACACGATTGACCCAACCATTAAACGTTGGCGTCATGTACAAAAACGCAAATAGCGCAAGAATCACCAGGACCCCATTGGTTACGTCCTTAAAGGTCACCCTCCACCTCCTCCATCTTGTCGATGGCGGCGAAGAACGCGATCGACCCAGCGTCTGAACGACGTGGGCGCAATGTACGACAGCGTGCCTACCGTGATCAGTGCAGCAAGCAGCTGCACTACGTTGTCAAACATCATCCTTCTCCGCATTTGACATGGTGGGCCACCATGAATCCCGGTCAAAGACCGAGTAATGCCCCGATTTTACCACCACCACCCCACCCGGGCGGCCCTCCATAGCCGCAGCGACTTTTCCTGGTGCGGCTACCGATCGACCAGCCGCGCCGCGCGGGCCAGCCCATCGAGCGCCGCGTCGCTGATCTGCGCCGGGTCAATCCAACGTGATCGCCGATAGACCAGTGTTTTTGCCCAGGCTACGGTCGCGACTGTGCAAGCTGTTTTCGTACCGAGCTGATCGTGTCGATGAGCCGGTCGCGCGTGGGTGCCGGCACACGGTCACCGAGATTCGCGATGCGATCAGTCAGTGCGTCGGTACGCGTGTGCATGGTGGCCAGCATTGCCGCAGTTTCGCCTTGGGGGAGGGCGTAGTGGGTTCCCAACCTCTCCAGATCCTCCGCCAGCGTGCTGGCGCGCTCGAACGGCAGTGCACTCAGCAGATCGTGTTGCGCCCAGGCGCGCATCGGGGCGGGGTCGTACACGGGTGAGAGCATGAGTGCGCCCTGTGCATCGTACTGAAACGACAGATTGCGAAGGTGCAGATCGCCGTTGCCTGTAAGCATTGCGGCAATGAACCGTCGGAATACTTCGCGCTTGAGCGTGCGCGGATCGGCCGCGACCACGCCAGGCAGCCGGTCGATCATGCGTGCGAGCGTTTCCATGTCCACATCCATCGTGTCGCGCGCGCTGCGTGAACCACCCGCCAGTACGGAGTGAAACGACTCCAGCGGGAGCGAGTGGCCGGCGGCAGCGCGATCGAACCGTTCGACGAGCAACACGGGTTGGTCGTCCTCGCAGCGCCACTCGTTCCAGGGCACGGTGAACCCGAGCCGGCGCATCTCATCGAGCATCAGATTCTCCAACGCCAGCTCGCCGCGGTAGCGTTCGCGCTCGAACTTCACCAGCACCTGCCGGGTGCCGGCAACGCCGGGCGGACCGAGCAGGGCGCCGCCCCGGGCGTCCGTCGCGAGCGAGGCGAGCAGCTTTGGCACCATGCCGCCGACCGAGGGCGTCGGCCCGAAGTAACGCAGCAGCCGCTCCGCATCCGGGCCTTCGCCACGCGCCAGGATCGCGCTCACCGTGCGCAGGACGGCGCTCAGGCTTGAACCCTCATCGACACTCGGCATCGCCGGGACCGCGTCGTAGAAACGTCGTGCGTGGCCTTCGCTCGCGAATACGTCGAGATGGCCGATTCCGCCGTGGCCGGCGTGCACGAGCAGTATCCAGTCGGTATCGAGGCCCGGGGCAGGGCGGATGCCCTGAGCGGCCAGATGTTCGAGCCAGATGCGCCGTTGCAGGTTGTCCGCCCCGGCCGGTGGGATCAGGTCGACCAGGGGCGGATGAACCGGAAAACGCTCGGTGGCGGGATGCACGATCGTGCGCCCGGCGACTTTCGCGGGATCGAACAGGATCGACAGGCCAGGGCCGGCGTAGTCGGCATCGTAGGTAAACCGCGCCTCGGCCCCGGTGAATACCAGTCGACCCATGCGCTGCGGGTGGCCCGCCTGCGCGGTCCAGACCTCGGCATGGCGGTCAGTCATCGAAAAGGGTGCCGGCCAGGGCGTCGACGACCGCTTCGGGCGCTGGCCCATCCAGCCAGCCCAGGCGCGTGCCGACCACCTCTCCGAGCCGGCGCAGCTCGTCGACCGTAGCCGGCGGGGTGCCGGTTTTCTTGCGTGAGAAGGCGTCCGGGCGAATCCCCGCGCGGCGCGCCAGCTCACCCTCGGCAAGCCCCTGCGCGGCGGCGCGGCGGATGATCTCGCTCAGGAGCGGGTCGGTTCTTTTGGGCCGATCTTTGCGCATTAACGCAATACGATACTCCGATATTGCGCAAATACGCAAAATTGATGATCTTCGCTGTACCCGGCGGCCGTCCTTGCAACCCTGTAATTCGTGCTCGGTCTGGGCTCAGCTCTGGCCGAACTGACGGACAACCCGCGTGGCCAGGATTTGCATCGAGACAGGCGAGGCTTCAATGAGGCATTGGCGTAATGCCAATGACCCTTTGCGGCGAAGCTTCGGCTCCGCCCCTGGTGCCCGAGCTTGCTGTGAACTCAAGCACCGGGCTGATTCCCGCCTGCCGGCGAGTTGTCGCCGAAGAACTCGCCCCGGAAACGATCGATCTGATGCATCCGCTCGTGCAGGACGGTCACGATGCCAATGTCGTCATTGGAGAGCCGCCGCCAGTACACGAAATGTCGCTGGTAACGGAAAAAGAACCCTTCCACGCCGAACTCAGCCGGAACCGGTCGTGAGGCGACGCCCCGCGACTCGATACGCTCGAATGCGTCGAACAGGCCGGTTATGTAGCGCTCGGCCTGCAACTCGCCCCAGCGATCGCGGGTGTAACGGTAGATCTCGTCGAGCCGCCAGGACGCCGCTTCCTGGATGCGAACCTGCGCCATGTGATCAGCTGCGGTTGCGCTCGATCACCTCGGCAGCCGTCAGCGGTTTGTAGGCGGACTCAGGCGCGGTATACGCCTGCGCCAGTTCGGCCTTGAGCCGGTCGAACGCTTCGCGTTCCACCCGCTCCTTGTCGCGGCGGATCAGGTCGCGTATGTACTCGCTCACGTTCTCGTAAGCGCCGTGCGCGCCGACGTTGGAGGCGACGAAGTCGCTGAGCGTTTCATTGAGGCGAACCGTCATGGTGGTCTGGGGCATGGCGGGGGCTCGATGAGCAAAGGTTGTATTCAATATACTCACGATTGAATACACCGACAAGGCGCGCGGGGGGGGGCGGGATACCGCTGGTGCGGGCGACTGTCGGCCCGTGATACCCCCAACCTTCCGCTTAATGCAGGACGACTGAATAGCTTGTGCTGCGCCCGCCCGCGGGGCCTTTCTGCAGGGCTCCGCGCTCGATCAAATCGAGGATATCCCGATGGGCCGTATCCTGGGAGCAACCGGCAAATTTTGCCCATTTGGAGGTGGTGAGGGCTCCGTCGAAGCCGTCCAGGATTCGGTTCAGCACTTTGATCTGACGCTCGTTGAGTGGTTCTTTGGCAAAGCGCTCCCAGAACCGGGCCTTTTTAAGCACCCCTTCCAGCGTGCGCTGGCTGCCTTCAATGGCGCGAAGCAGGCAGGTCAGAAACCATTCCTGCCAGGCGGTGATGTCACAGTTTGCCTTCTGCGTCCGCTCCAGCGTCTCGTAGTAGGCGCCGCGCTCGGCGCGAATCTGCTCGGACATGTTGTAGAACCGCTGTCCGGTGCCGTCGGCGCGTGCCAGCGCCATGTCGGCGATCGCACGCGCGATTCGGCCGTTACCATCGTCAAACGGATGCAGGGTCACGAACCAGAGGTGTGCGAGGCCGGCAAACAACAGTGGGTCCACATTGGCCGGTTTCTGATACCACTTCAGGAAGGCCCTTATTTCTTTCGGCAGGCGTCGGGCGGGCGGGGCCTCGAAGTGGACCTTCTGTTTGCCGATCGGACCGGAGACCACCTGCATCGGCCCGCTGGAGTCGTCGCGCCAGGTGCCGACTCGGATTCGGAACAATCCGTTTCGCCCGGTTGGGAACAGCGCGGCGTGCCACCCGAACAACCGCTCTTCGGTCAGTGGTGCGGCAAAGTTTAGGGTCGCATCGAGCATCATCTCGACGACGCCGTCGACATGGCGATTTGAGGGGACGCTCCCGACGATCTCCACCCCCAGCTGCCGGGCAATGGACGAACGTACCTGCGCACTGTCAAGGGTCTCCCCCTCGATGGCGCTGGACTGAACCACATCCTCGGTCAGGGTTCGAACCTGTGCTTCGCTGCGCAGATCAAACCCGAGGGCCTGCATGCGACCCAGGAGTCGGCCTTGCTCGCGGGACACCTGGGCCAGCAAACCGGCGAGTTGTCCTTCGTCCCAGGTCAGATCAGGCCAGTCAGCTTGCTCCCAGATGTACATTTAATCTCCGCTTATTCAGCACCGATTATCGGAGTGATTCTCCGCTTGCGTCAATATATTTACCGTAAAATCTACGGAGAATAATCTTGTGTTCCTCTGCATTCGGGCGAAGCGGTTGGCGCGGGTGGAGTAGCTCTGCACCGTATTCCATCCGTGAGGAGGCCCCGAGATCTGAGTCGCGTACGCCCTCCTAGTCGTTCTTGAAACGAGTAGGAGTGAACAGGAGTAGCCGGAGCGGCTAGCCGCTCAACCAGTTCTCGGTCTTGAGGCCCGGGACTCGGGCGAACTCGCGGATATTGGCAGTGACCAGTACCAGGTCGGCCGACAGTGCGTGGCCGGCAATCAGGAGGTCGTTTGGACCGATGGGCGTTCCTCGACGCTGAAGTTCGTGACGAACCTGAGCGTAACGGCGGTCGGCGGGCGCCTCCAGCGCAAGCACTTCCATCGCCGACAACAGGAGTTCGACCCGCTCGGCGAGTTCTCCGGATTGGGACTTGGCGGCCCCATAGCGGAGTTCGGCGGCCACGACGACACTGACGCAAATCGACTGCTCCCCGACTTCGGCAATTTTTGTCGCTACCGGCCCTGCTGGCCGCCGAATCAGGTCCGAGACGATATTGGTGTCGAGCAGATAACGCAGGGCCACCGTCAAAGTTCCACGTCTTCCATGGGAGTGAGGTCCTGATCCACGTCCGGGAACTCGGTTTCGACAGGTGCGAGCGTCGCCAGAAGTTTCAGCAGCCGACCCTTTCGCACTGGTTCGATCACCAGGCGGTCACCTTCCTTTCGCAGGATGGCTTCGTTTCCCTCCAACTCCAGCTCCCGAGGGATACGCAGCGCCTGATTGCGGCCGTTACGAAAAAGCCGGACTGTTCGCTCGATGTCGGCCATGATGGACGCCCTCCAAAGCATATGTCATAGCATATGCTGAGCTGCTCCAGGTGGTCAATGTTCCCGACGTGTGTAGCCTGAGTGTCCGGTCATCTGGGTCGGCGGGCGGCCGGGCCGGTCGTCAATGTGTGCATGAAATAGACATTCAAATCAGACAGCCCTTGAGATAATGTATCGACTATGTACTTAAATAATTAATAACTATCACGCCGTTATGCGTAGTTATACAAATATGTACAATAAATAATCTTTTTATACGCTCGTATTGACCATTGTAAATACGGGCTACGAACCAGGGTTCGAATCCTTCCGGGCGCGCCAACTTTCTCGATAAATTTCAGGCCCTTACGCGCGCTCTGCAACGGAGTGCCGCTTTGCCGACTTCCCTCCGGGACACTCTCGGGACAGTTCCGGGACACTCGCGAAATCGCGCATTCGAAAACAACCCCATTTTGACTCTATAGCACCGGGCCGGATTGGTTCGTGTGCCAAGCGCGGAGTCCGATCTAGTCGTCGCGGATGAATTCGGCGAGATCGCCCAATTCGCACTCGAAGTATCGGCACAGCCTGTCAAGGATTTCGGTGCCTACGTTGTAGTCGTGCTGGTTGGCAATTTTTGACAGTGTCACGCGATGGATGCCGGTCTTTTCGGCAACTAACCAGCGGGCGACGACTTTTGCGTGGTAACTCGCGAATCCATGTGGCGCTAACAGCGGTGGCCGGCGGAGAACTGAGAGTGGGCCTGGCAGTCTAAACTTGACCAATAAATAACCGATCCCGCTGGAACCGGAATGTTGCCTACAAGAATCACCCGACGGGGAGTGCTGTGAGACATCAGTCAGGCGTTTTGAGTGCGGCATTTGCCGCCTGCCTCGTTTGTTTTTCCGCCATGGCCGCAGACGGCGCAAAGCCGCCGCCCACGCCAGTGATCGTTGCCGAGGCGTCCATCAAGGCCTTTGCGGACAGGATCGAGGCGCTTGGAACCCTGCGAGCGAATGAGTCTGTTGCGCTGACTGCATCGGTTACCGAAACGATCAGCGCGTTGTATTTTGACGATGGCGCTCGCGTGTCGAAGGGGCAGGTTCTGGTGGAAATGACGTCGGCCGAGGAGCATGCCCAACTGGAGGAGGGCAAGGCCCTCGTCGAGGAAGCGCGACGCCAGTATCACCGCGTGAAGTCGCTCGAGACGACGGGCGCGGCGGCAAAGTCCCTTCTGGACGAGCGCTCGCGTGAGCTGGAAACGGCGCGTGCCCGATTGGCCGTCATTGAGTCGCGCCTTGCGGATCGCTTGATCAGGGCGCCCTTTGACGGCGTGATTGGCCTGAGAACCATCAGTGTCGGTGCCCTGGTGGAGCCCGGGGACCTGATCGCCACACTCGACGACGACAGCGTCATGAAGCTGGATGTGTCGGTCCCCAGCATTTATCTCGCTTCACTCAGATCCGGTCTGATGATCTCTGCGAGCACGGATGCCTATGCCGATCGCAGCTTCACCGGCAAGGTCAGCGGTGTGGACAGCCGGATTGACCCCGTAACACGTACGGTTCGTGTTCGCGCGCTATTGCCCAACCGAGAGCGTTTGTTGAAACCGGGCATGCTGATGCAGGTGACGGTCAGCAACAATCGACGGGATGCGCTTGCCATCCCCGAAGCCGCATTGATGCCGGTCAGCCGCGAGCAGTTCGTGCTGGTTGTCGTGCCCAATGGCGACGGACACAAGGCCGAACGCAGGAAAATCAGCATTGGCGGCCGCCGTCCGGGCGAGGTTGAAGTTCTGGATGGCCTGAAAGCGGGCGAGCGGGTCGTCACTCACGGAACCATTTCCGTACGGCCGGGCACGGCGGTAACGATAAAAGACGTCGACGATGGCTCCCGATCAGTCGCTGATATCTTGCAGTCCGCGCCGAAAAATGCGCCAGCGGTACCCTAGGCATGGTCCTCTCCGATGTTTCGATCACCCGACCGGTGTTCGCATCGGTCATGTCGCTCCTCCTCATAGCGTTTGGTCTGGTGGCGTTCGATCGGCTGCCACTGCGCGAGTATCCGGACATCGATCCACCCGTGGTTTCGGTCGAAACGATCTACCCCGGCGCGGCGGCGAACGTTATCGAGAGCCGAATCACGCAAGTGATCGAGGACCGCCTTGCGGGAGTCGAGGGCATTCGTTTCATGGAATCGACCAGCGAGGATGGACGATCCGCCATCACCATTGAATTCGATGTGTCGCGTGACCTTGACGGCGCCGCGAATGATGTTCGGGACCGGGTGTCCACCGTGCTGGCGGATCTGCCGGATGAAGCGGACCCGCCGGAAATCCAGAAAGTCGACAGCAATGACGATGTGATCATGTGGCTGAACCTGGTCAGCGATCGCATGACCGTGCCGGAGTTGTCCGACTATGCGAGGCGTTATCTGGTCGACCGCTTCTCCGTGCTGGATGGTGTAGCGCGTGTCAGGGTCGGTGGCGGCCAGACCTTTGCCATGCGGATCTGGCTGGATCGCAAGGCCCTGGCAGCCAGAAATCTTTCGGTGGCGGATGTGGAAAAGGCCCTTCGGGAAGAGAATCTCGAACTGCCCGCAGGCAGTCTGGACTCGGTCGACCGCCAGTTCACGGTGCGGGTTTCCCGGCTGTTCAAACACGCCGAGGATTTCGCCAGACTCGTGCTCGTCCGTGGTGAGAATGGATACCTCGTCAGGCTGGGGGATGTGGCCAGGGTTGAGAAAGGTTCCGATGAATCGCGCACGTTTTTCCGCGGAAATGGCGTGCCGATGGTCGGCATCGGCATCATCAAGCAGTCCACCGCAAACACCATTGACGTCGCCGATGCGGCCAAGGCGGAAATGGCCAGGATCAATCCCGTTCTGCCTGAAGGGATGACCATAAAGCAGAGCTATGACACCTCGGTGTTTGTGAAGGGGGCGATCGAGGAGGTCTACAAAACCTTGTCGATCGCCATCGGGCTTGTGGTGCTGGTGATCTTTGTGTTCCTGGGCAGTTTTCGCGCGACCATCGTGCCGGCCGTGACCGTGCCGGTGTCATTGATTGCGACTTCCCTGGTGCTGTGGATGCTGGGCTTTTCGATCAACATTCTGACCCTGCTGGCATTGGTGCTGGCGATCGGTCTGGTGGTGGATGATGCGATCGTGGTTCTGGAGAACATCCACCGACGAATGGATCAGTACGGCGAGAGCCGGCTCGTCGCCGCCTATCGCGGTTCTCGACAGGTCGCCTTCGCCGTCATCGCAACGACCGTTGTACTCGTTGCGGTGTTTGTACCGATAGCATTCCTGCAGGGCGATGTCGGCCGACTGTTTTCCGAATTTGCGCTGACCATGGCGGCAGCGGTGGCGTTCTCTAGCTTCGTGGCATTGTCTCTGTCGCCCATGCTGGCTTCACAGATCATGCCCGAGGATGCGGGCAAGGCCAGTCTGGCGCATGGTGTGGACGTGGTGTTCGGCAAGCTGCGCAATGGTTACCTCGCCGTTCTGAAGGTGGCGTTGCGGGCCAAGTGGGTGGTTGGCCTGGTGTTTGTCGGCATGCTGTACGCGACGTATTGGCTGATCGAACAGATTCCCAGCGAATATGCCCCGAAGGAGGATCGTGGCGCATTCTTTGTGCTGGTCAACGGGCCGGAAGGGGCGACATACGATTACATGAAGGATTACATGGATGAAATCGAAAGACGCATGATGCCCCTGGTAGAGGCGGGCGAGGTCTCGCGGCTGCTGGTTCGCGCGCCGAGAACATTCAGCAACTTTGAGATTTTCAACAGCGGAATCGTCATCAATGTGCTGAGCGACTGGCGCGACCGGCGCTCGGCCTGGGCGATCATGGATGACGTGCGCAAGCGGCTGAGCGGCTTGTCCGGCGTGCGCGCGTTCCCCGTCATGCGTCAGGGGTTCGGCGCACGTATACAGAAGCCGGTGCAATACGTGATCGGGGGCGGCACCTACGACGAACTGGTGCAATGGCGCGATATCCTGCTGGACAGGATCAACGCGTCGAACCCCGGGCTGGTCGGTCTGGACTGGGATTACAAGGAAACCAAACCGCAGTTGCAGGTGTTGATCGACTATGACCGCGCGGCGGACCTTGGTGTGACGGTTGGTGAGATCGGTCGCACGCTGGAGACCATGCTTGGCTCGCGTCGGGTGACCACATACATCGAAGAAGGTGAGGAGTATGACGTCATACTGGAGGGCGAGGCCTCCGATCAGCGCACTACGACTGATCTCAGCAACCTGTACGTTCGGTCACAGGGCAGCGGCAAGCTCATTCCACTGGCGAGTCTGGTGACCCTCGAGGAAGTGGCGGACTCCATCAAGCTCAATCGGTTCAACCGGGTTCGCAGTATCACACTGGAAGCGAATCTGGAAGATGACGTATCGCTCGGCAAGGCGCTGGAGTATCTGGACAACCTGGTTGCGGAAAATCTGCCCGGGAAGGTCATCGTCGACTACAAGGGTCAGTCGCGTGACTTCAAAACCAGCGCGCAGTCGATCGTGTTTGTGCTGGTCATGGGAGTGTTGGTGGTGTACCTGGTGCTGGCCGCGCAGTTCGAAAGCTGGATACATCCGCTCGTCATCATGCTGACGGTGCCGCTGGCAATGGCAGGTGCACTGCTGGGGTTGCACCTGACAGACCAGACCCTGAACGTCTACAGCCAGATCGGTCTGATCATGCTGGTCGGGCTTGCCGCGAAAAACGGCATTCTGATCGTGGAGTTCGCCAACCAGCTGCGCGATCAGGGGGAACAGTTGCACGATGCACTGATAGAAGCCACTCGCGTGCGTTTCAGACCGATCGTCATGACCGGCATCACGACAGCGGCAGGGTCGTTGCCGCTGCTGATCTCAGAAGGGGCTGGCGCCGAAACCCGTGCGGTCATCGGCACGGTGGTGCTCTACGGTGTGCTGGCGGCGACCCTGTTTACGTTGTTCGTCGTGCCGACGTCCTATGAGCTGTTCGCACGCAAGACCGGCTCCCCAAAGCAGATCCAGAAGCGACTGGAGGCGGAACTGGAGCATCGAGCAGAATGACGGGGGCCGGTTGATTGGCAGCCAGTTCTGCCCCTTCGGTTCATTGATGCCGCTCTGGTTGTACAGCTCGGTCGGCAGGCCCTGACGGGGCCGTCGTGCTCGATCTGTGCCCTGACCGCCAGGAAACGCCCACTGCGTCGCGCATATCCCCAAGCCGAAATTTTCCTACGTCAGGACGGTGAGGAACGCTTCGTTCAGCTGGCGGTTGTGATAGAAGATGCCCGCGCCGATTTCCTCCATTGTCCATTTCGTTGGTTGCCAGTCCGGGTAGGGCTGGTAGCCACCGCAGTAGGTCTCGAAGCGGTTGCCCGACGGATCGAACGCATAGATCGTGGTGCCACGTGTCACGCCGTGGCGGGTCGGGCCGATGTCGATGGGTACGCGATGCATGGACATCAGGTCAGCCGCGCGCAGCACCTTTTCCCAGGTTTCCAGCACGAACGCGATGTGATGCAGCTTGCCGGGCTCGTCGTGTTTAACGAACGCAATGTCGTGCGCCTTGATCGAGCAGGACAACCAGATCGCCAGATCTGATTCGTCGTCCTGGACGATGTGCTCGACCAGATAGAAGCCGAGTACGTCACGGAAGATGGCGTGCGCTCCGTCGATATCCGGGCCATAGAGCAGGATGTGGTCCATGCGGATCGGCGCGATGCCGTGCTCCGCCTCGGGAGACCATGCCTCGGGATTGACTGCGGGCAAGGTGCCGCCGGTGGCCGTCTTCCGTGCATAGAGTTCGATCACGTGTCCGGTCGGGATCGTGAAACGGACCCGCTCGCCGGTCTCCAGTAGTTCGCCGGCCGGAATCCGTTCAGTCGGTACACCGTAATTCGCATGGTGGTTCGGCCAGGCGCCACAGACCACCTGCGCCGGCCCTGTCGCGATTACATGTCCGGGTTCCGTGACATGACCGCCGATGCGCACGGCGAGACCGCCCAGCGTGCGGGGCAGGCCGAGCCGGCCCGCGATGGCCGGTTCGTTATCGATCCCGTTCTGCAAGGACATCACGCTCAGCCCCGGGCCGGACATGATCCAGTCCCCCAGCTGCCGCATCAGGTCGACCGTGCTGTTGGCCTTGGTCGTCAGCAGAACGAGATCAAAATCCGCGGCGTCGCGCGAGGTGAGCAGTTCGTCTGCATCGAGGGCATCGACCGCACCGCTGAATCCGAAATCGGGATGTTCGACCCGCAGGCCACCTCGTTGCATTGCCGCGAGATGCGCGCCGCGGGCGAGCAATGTGGCGGGGTGGCCGGCGTCGACCAGGCGGGCCGCGTAATACGCCCCGATACCGCCGGCACCGATGATCAGCAGTCTGAGCCTGTCCCGGTTCATGCACCTACCGTTGTTTCAGGTAGCCCGCCATCCGATCCACGGCGCGTTCAATGTTTTCCAGGGAGTTCGCGTAGCTGAAACGAAGATGTTCCCGGTGGCGATATGCGCCGAAGTCCTTGCCCGGGGCGCTGCCGACCAGGGCCTTTTCGAGCATGTCCATGGCCAGTGCGTCGCTGTCGTCACTGAACCGGCTGCTGTCGGCATAGACATAGAACGCGCCTTGGGGCATCAGCGGGACGCTGAATCCGAGTTCGCGCAGTGCGGGCACGAAGAAGTCGCGGCGGGTCTGAAACAGGGCCCTGCGGCGTTCCAGTTCGTCCAGGGTTTCGCCATCAAACGCGTGCAGCGCGGCAAACTGCGCGGGCGTGCTGGCGGAGATGAACAGGTTCTGTGTCAGGCGGGTGATTTCGTCGATGAATGCATCCGGCACCACCATCCAGCCCAGCCGCCAGCCGGTCATCCCGTAGAACTTCGAGAAGCTGTTGACGACGAAGATGTCGTCGCCATCGTGCAACGCACTTCGAAGATCCGCGTCATAGACGAGGCCGTGATAGATCTCGTCGACGATCAGATGTCCACCGAGCGCTCGCACGGTTCGGGCGATGGCGCCCATCTGTTCCCGGGATACGACCGAACCGGTCGGATTGGACGGCGATCCAATCAGCACCGCGCGTGTCTGCGGCGTCCAGGCGTGACGAATCATCTCGGCCGTCAGCTGGTAGCCGGTTGACGCATCCGCGGGCAATGCACGCGGGTTGCCGCCGTAGAGTTTGATGAAATTGAAATTACACGGGTAGTTCGGGTCTGCAAGCAGTACTTCGTCGCCCGGATCAACCAGGCATGCGAAGACCATCTGCAGTCCGGCCGACGAGCCGGGTGTCACCGCGATGCGGTCGACGGGTGGTCGGCAGGTCTCGGGATAGGAAAGCGCGATTTTCTCGCGCAGCTCGGGGATGCCCAGCGCCTGCGTGTAGCGCGTGCGCCGTTCCTCGAGCGCGCGTATGCCGGCGCGGGTGATGGGGTCCGGGGTGCTGAAGTCCGGCTCACCCATCTGCAGGTGGATGACATCCGCGCCACTCGTCACCATCCGGAACGCCTTCTCCAGCACCTCCATGACGTAGAAGGGACGAATCCTCGACAGGCGAGTGGCTTTCTTTGGGGGTGCGCCCGAATGCATTTCCGAGGGGTGGGAAAATCGGCTGTGCCAGCCGAAAATTATGCTACGCGGCTACGCGCATATCCAGAACGCGGGGCGCGTCGTCGGTATGCGCCGTGCGCACGAAATCAATAGGTGTTCGACAGGTCGACTTCGGTCTTTTTATACCTTCCGCAAAGCTCGCTGGTGGCCGCCGCCAGCAGCAGTGCGTCGACGCCAACGGCGACGAAGTTGGCGCCCGCTTCGATGTAGCGCCGGTTCAGATCCGGGTCGCTGCACAGCACGCCTGCGGAGAGCCCACGGGCGCACACGGTCCTGATGCCTTCCACAATGGTGTCGACAACCCGCGGGTGAGTCGATTCGCCAAGCAGGCCGTAGGATGCTGCGAGGTCGACCGCCCCAAAGAACACACCATCGATACCGTCGACACCGAGGATTTCGTGGATGTTTTCGACGCCTGTCTTGGTTTCGATCTGGATCAGCAGACACATCTCGTCGTTCGACCGCTCCATGTAATCCGGGACACGTCCCCAGCGCGAAGCGCGTGCCAGCGCGCTGCCGACGCCGCGAATGCCGTCGGGGGGGTATCGCATCGCTCGTACCAGGTTGGCTGCATATTCGGCTGTTTCGACCATCGGCACGAGCAGTGTCTGCACACCCGTTTCAAGCAGCTGCTTGATGAGCACCGAGTCACCATGCGGCGGCCGGACGACCGGCTGCGACCGGTACGGGGCAATCGCCTGGAGCTGGGCGAAAATGCTGCGCAGGTCGTTCGGCCCGTGTTCCGAATCGATCAGGAGCCAGTCGAATCCGGCGCCGGCGCAGATCTCCGCACTGAACGTCTCGCCGAGCCCCAGCCAGAGTCCGTACTGAACCTTGCCAGCCCTTAGAGCCCGCTTGAAAAGATTCTCTGGCATTTCCATCGATGATCTACCGTGCGTCATTGAATGTGAGCATGGGTGCGTTCAGTTGCCGCCGCTTCCATGGCGGATGGCCAGCGTTAGATTCGCACCGCCGAAGCCGAAGGCATTGACCAGGCTGCGGTCGATCGGGCGGATGGTCTGGCCGCCGGCTGGTGACAGGCGCAACGCCGGATCGAATTCATACTCCGGGCCGCTCCATTGTGGCGAGCGGGCGAGCGCCAGGCTGGCGGCCAAGGCAAATGCCCCGGCGGCGCCCAGCGTGTGACCGATGCGTGATTTCAGTACGCCGACCGGTACCCAAACTGCGGCGCCGGAGCCCAGTGTTGCATGAATGGCATCGGCCTCCGAGGTGTCGTTGGCCCAGGTGCCGGTGCCGTGGGATTCGATGTAGTCGACATCCTCGCCTGACCACCCGGCCGCGTGCAGCGCCTGTCGCATGGCCCTGGTTTCTGCCGCGGTATCCGGGGTGACGACTTCGCCGCGGCCGGTCGTTGCACCGTAGCCGGCGATTGTCGCGATCGCGCCGTGCCCGATGCGGTGCGCAGACTCCAATACGAACATCGCGGCACCTTCGCCGAGCACGGTGCCGTCGCGGTCAGGGGCGAACGGCCGGCAGCTGGTCTTCGACAGCACGCCGATCGAGTCCCAGCCCGCCATGAGTCCGGGCGCAAATGGCGCCTCGGTTCCGCCGACGATCGCGGCGTCGACAAGGCCAGTTTCGATGAGCGTCGCGCCGAGCATCAGCGCGTGCAGCGAAGAGGTGCAGGCGCTTGAAACCGTATAGGCGGTGCCACCGAGTTCCAGATCGGCCGCAATCAGCGAAGGTGCTGCATTTGGCATGATTCGCGGGATCGAAAGCGGGTGCACACGTCGCGTCGGATTCGCGTAGAACTTCGCATAGGCCGCGTCGTCGACGATCTTGCCCGGCACCGCACAGCCGACGACGACGCCGATCCGGTCGCGGTCGGCGTGGCGTTCGAGTGCTCGCGCGCGGGTCGCGGCCTCGCGCGCGGCGATCAGCGCGTACTGACAGGCCGGATCAATCTCGTTGCCGAGACCGGTGCCGGGGGGCGGGGGTACCGGCGCCCAGTCGCCGATGCGCGCGGCGAGCCGGCTGCGGCCGTTGACCGGATCGTCATAGTGCGAGATCGAACTGCGGCCTTGTGCGAGTGCCGCCGAAAACGCCGGGAAGCCAATCCCCAGTGACGACACGACCCCGACCCCGGTAATGGCTACTGTCATGGTCGAGGTCCTGAAGAGCCCGTGCATGGGCCGGAGTTTGTGGGCGACGCGTACGGCATACGGTTCTGAATTCCCTTAAAAAACCAAGGAAGCTCTGATCAATCCATCGAAGGATTGCCAGCGCAGCGAAAACGAAACAGCGTGGTTTTTCGCTTTCTTTCATTTTCAACGGCTTGCCGCCGTCGTTGTGGCGGCACTTCCCCGTGCCGTTCATCATTCGACCGAGTCGGTCCGGACGTTATCACCATTGCGCGAGCCAGGAAACCGCAGTTTGCCCGATGGCCGCAAGGGGTGCATAGACGGACCAGTGTCGTCGGGTTTGGCAGGCTGTTGAAATTCTCGTTTCAACGGTCTGTTGGCGCGAGACAGGGACGTCTCGCCCGAAAATCGAACACACAAGTGTTTGATTTTCGAGAGCAGCCGAAAACCGCGCTTTTCGGTTGCAATGTTGAAAAGGCCATCGATGGACCTTTTTCAACAACCTGTTAAGAGGCGGCAAATCTCCGCGGCGGTGTTAGACTGAAAAGCGGGGGCGTAGCGGGAGGACTGCCGTGCGCGTAGTGTTGATCAAGCCGAGCAAGTACACCCGCAGCGGTAGCGTGGAACGCTTCCGTACCGGCTTCATGCCCAATGCGACCCTGACCCACCTGGCCGCTCTCACTCCGGCGCGGTTCGCGGACCGGCCGGTCGAAACGCGCATGGTCGATGAGTACGTGCACTGCGATCTCGACTACCTGGACTGGCTTGCGGGGCGCGACACGCTCGTGGCGATGGTCGGGGTGCAGTCGCACCAGTTTCATCGTGCACTCGATCTTGCCGCCCTGGCGCTGGATCGCGGCGTGCGCAACGTCGTGATCGGCGGCCCGCACCCGATGACCTGCGACACCTCGGCCTTGCAGGGCCGGGGGGTGAGCTTCGCGCTGGCCGAAGCCGAACGCGTGTGGCCGGAAATCCTCGCCGATGCCGCCGCTGGTCATGGACTCAAGGCCGTCTATGGCGAGGGCCAGCGCTGGGCGACCGAATTGCCGCCGACGCCGATCACGCCGCCGTCCCGCGATGACCTGAAACGCTACTTCTCGCCGATGGTGGGCCTGGTGCCGATGCGCGGCTGCCCCTACCAGTGCAAGTTTTGCGCGGTGATCCAGATCGCAGGTCGTGCGGTGCGCGAACAGTCCGTGGATGCGACGATCGAGAGCCTGCGTCGCGCGCGTGCGGGCGGCGTCGAGACGGTCATGTTCGTGTCCGACAACTTCAACAAGGCGCCGAGTGCGCCGGCTCTTCTCGAGGCCATGATCGAGGAGGACCTGGGCCTGCGATTTTTCTGCCAGTGCGACACCGTGGTCGCGCGCCAGCCGGAGTTCATTGAACTGCTTGGTCGGGCGGGTTGCTTTGAGATGTTCGTCGGTGTGGAGTCGTTTTCGCGCGCGACGCTCAAGGCCGCGCACAAATATCACAACCACCCGGAGACCTATCGCTCGATCATCGAGCAGTGCGCGGCCGCCGGAATCCGCGCGCATTACTCGAACATCATCGGTTTTCCGCAGGATACGCCGGCGTCGATCGCCGAACACCTGGAGGCGCTGCGCGGGCTGGCGCCAAAGGTCGTTTCGTTCTACATCCTTACGCCGATCCCGGGCACCGAACAGTATGAGGAGTTCCGCCGCGACGGACTGATCTGGGAGACCAACATGGACCGCTTCGACGGGGGCTGTCCGACATGGCATCATCCGAACATGAGCACGCGGGAACTCGAAACGCAGATGTACGACGCCTACGTCTCGCACTATGAGTTTCTCTGGCGCAGCGGCCGGCTGGCCACGCCCGAGGAACGAAATATCGCCGCGCTCGCGCGACTGTCCGCAAAGCAGCATCTGCACCCGATGTCCGGCGGCATCGGTCCGGTCGAAATCGATCGTCGCGACGACTACCTTGCACTGCGCCGCGCGCGCTTTGACATTCATGATGCGCCGCTGCCCGCCTCCCTGAAGTTGTCGGCGCGCGACGAAGAAACCAACCGCCAGGCCAAGGTTGCACATGGCTGAGATCGTGCACCGCGTGCTCGGGTTCGCGGGGCGTCTGAAATCCGCCCGTGATCTGCCGGGCGGAGAGTTCGAACAGGCCCTGATCCGGCTGGCGATCTCGATCGTCGTTGCGATCGCGGTTCTGATCTACAACCCGGGCGGCGAGGGCCTGCACATTCCGCGGCTCATGGCGGCGGGCTATGTGCTGGTGGCGCTGGGGTTGATCGCCTGGGTGCTGGTCGAACCGCGCATCGTCATTGCGCGCCGCTACGTCTGTGCAACCCTGGATATCGTGAGCCTCAGTGTGGCGCTGGCGTTGGCCGGCGAACTCGGCTGGCCGTTTTATCTGATCTACCTGTGGGTCATCGTGGGCATGGGCGCGCGCTTCGGGCGGTCGCTGCTCAACTACAGCATGATGCTGTCGCTGGTTGGCTTCGGGGCGGTGATTGCCGCGAGTCCGACCTGGCAGGGCATTCTGCCGCTGTCGATCGGGTTGTGGGTCGGGCTGGCGCTGATTCCGCTCTACCAGGGGGTTTTGCTGCGGCGTCTGGATGCGGCACGCAAGCAGGCCGAGGATGCCAACCAGGCGAAAAGCCGGTTTCTCGCGAACATGAGTCACGAGATCCGCACCCCGCTGAACGGAATCATCGGGCTTACGGACATGCTTCGGGTCGGCCGACTGCCGCAGGCCGAGCGCGAAGTGGCCCAGAGCGCCCACGACGCCTCGCGCGTGTTGCTCGCGCTGCTCAATGACGTGCTGGACATCTCCAAGATCGAAGCCGGCCGCACCACGCCGGATCCGGCCGAGTTCAACCTGCACGCGCTGATGCGCTCGATCTGGCGCATGTTCGAGCCGCTCGCGCACGGCAAGGCACTCGAGTTCACGCTGGACATCGATGCGGGCGCGCCGTGGCAGGTGCGTTCGGACCCGCTGATGCTGCGGCAGATCGTCACGAATCTAGTCAACAACGCGATCAAGTTCACCGATCACGGCGCCGTGACCGGTCATGTACGTGAAGTCCGGCGCGTTGCGGGCGAAAGCCTGGTGCGGTTTGAGATCACGGACACCGGCATTGGGATGACGCCTGAGGAATCCGGGCGCATCTTCGCGCCGTTTGCCCAGGCCGACGCCTCGACCACGCGTCGTTATGGCGGTACCGGGTTGGGCACCACGATTGCAAAGGACCTGGTCGAACTGCTTGGCGGGCGCATTGTTGTGCGCTCGACGCCTGGCCGGGGTTCGACGTTCTGGTTCGATCTGCCCCTGCAGCGGCTAGAGTCCGCGGAAGGCGGCGATGCCGGTCTCACCGGAGTGGCCGTGGTGCTGATCGATCTCGGTGGCGACACCGCGGGCATTCGCGAGGCGCTGGCGAACTGGGGCGTGCGTGTCGATTCGTTCGACTCTGTTTCGCCAGCGCGCGAGCGGGTACTCACGAGCGCGGCGCGCGGTTTTCATCACGACATCATCGTGCTCCACACCGGGCGGCGCGCGTCGCATGGTGAAGTTGGCCGCGTGGTCGAGACCCTCCTGCAACTCGAACCGGCCGAGCGTCCGGGATTCGTCGTTTACGGCGAGGCGCTCGAGACGGCATGGATGGGCAGCGGGCTCGTCGGTTACCGAATGGGTACGCAGTTCGAGCGTGGTCGACTGTGGAACACCCTGCATGCCTGTCGCGGAACGCGCGCGGATCTGCGCGCCGTCGCGCCCGTACGCGAAGGCGAGGCCGGCCAGGCGGCGGAACGGCTCAAGGTTCTCGTGATCGAGGACAACGAGGCGAACCTCATGGTCACGCGCTGGCATCTCGAGCGGGTTGGCCACGAGTGCATCGGAGCACGCTCGGGGCTGGAAGCCCTGGAACTGCTCGAAACCATGCGGCCCGACGTCGTGGTGCTCGATTACAACCTGCCGGACATCGATGGCCTGCACGTGTTCTCGACCTACCAGTTCACGAATCCTGCGAATTCACCGGGTTGGGTGCTGCTGACCGCGGATGCGACCACCGATCTGCGCGAGCGCGCCCGCGAACTGGGCATTGCGCGCGTGATGACCAAGCCGGTCGATGGCGTGTTGCTGTGCGAATCCGTTGCCGTGGCGGCCGGCGTCGATCCGTCGATCCTGCATGCACCGAGGGCGGCACCCGTCGAGCCGCGCCGGACGCAGACGGGGATGTTCGACCCTGCGCAGCTCGAATCCATGTATGCGCTCGGCGCCAATATGGGGTTCGTGCGCGCGGTCGTCGCGCAGGCCCGGGGTGAACTCGACGGGCTGTTCGCCCGGCTCGAAGCAGCCTGCGGTTCACAGGACGCGGATGGTTGTTCGCAGGTCGCGCACTCGATCCGCGGAACCTGCGGAAACATTGGTCTGCCTGATGCCAGCGCGCTCGCCCGCGAGATTGAGGAGTCCCGGCGTGCGGCGCCGCAGACCATCGCGCGGCTGCGAAAGCTGGTCGATCAGGGCCTTGCGCTGGCGCGTGAATACGCCGACCAGGTCGCAAGCGAATCGTCGCTCAGCTGAGCAGGCCCCGGGCTGATCGGGGTTTTCGAGTCATCAAAAGCAAGCGTGGGTGGTTCGGGCCTCGCGCGCGATGATCGTGCGTCCGCGGTGTCAGCGTGCGTCGATCGGCACGAACCCGAGGTTTTCCGGTCCCGTGTAGTAGGCCGACGGACGGATGATCTTGCCGTCCTCGCGCTGTTCGATGACGTGCGCACCCCAGCCGCTGGTGCGCGAGATCACGAACAGCGGCGTGAACATCTCGGTCGGCACACCCATCATGTGATAGGAAACCGCGGAGAACCAGTCGGCGTTCGGAAACATCTTCTTGATTTCCCACATCACGGCCTCCAGCCGGTCCGCGACATCGAACATGGTTGTGTCGCCGCGTGCCGTGCTGAGTTCGCGCGCGATCTCCTTGATGATGGGGTTGCGTGGATCGCCGATGGTATAGACCGGGTGGCCGAAACCGATGACGATTTCCTTGCGGCCGACCCGCTCGCGGATGTCGGCCTCCGCCTCGTCGGCGGAGCGATAGCGACTCTGTACGCGAAACGCCTCTTCGTTGGCGCCGCCGTGCTTGGGGCCGCGCAGCGCGCCGATGGCTGCGGTGATGCAGGAATACAGATCGGAATTCGTGCCGGCGACCACGCGCGCGGTGAAGGTGGAAGCGTTGAATTCGTGTTCGGCATACAGCACCAGCGAGACGTGCATCGCACGCACGAGCGAATCGCTGGGGGGCCTGCCGTGCAGCAGGTGCAGGAAGTGCCCGCCGATCGAGTCATCGTCGGTCTCGACATCGATGCGGCGGCCATTCGCGGCGTAGTGATACCAGTACAGCAGCATGGAACCGAAGCTCGCCATCAGCCGGTCGATGATGTCGCGTGCGGCCGCGGCGGGGTGCGCCTCGGACTCCGGCATGCAGCTGCCGAGCACTGAACAACCCGTACGCATGACATCCATGGGGTGCGTGGACGGCGGCAGGGCCTCGAGTGCGGTTCGCACCGGCATCGGCAGTCCACGCAGACGGCGCAGCTTCTGTTTGTAGGCCGTCAGCTCGGCCTGTGTCGGCAGGCGGCCGTGCACGATCAGGTGCGCGACTTCCTCGAACTCGCAGTGTGCGGCAAGGTCTTCGATGCTGTAGCCGCGGTAGTGCAGGTCGTTGCCGGTGCGCCCGACGGTGCAGATGGCCGTATTGCCGGCCGCGGTTCCGGACAGGGCCACGGATTTCTTGGCCTTGGGAAGAATCTGGGCGGTTTCGCTCATGGTGTTTCTCTCTCAGTCTTCGTCAGAGCCTGCGAACAGCGCATCGAGCTTCTGTTCATAGGCGTGATAATCGAGGAAGTCATACAGCTCGGCGCGAGTCTGCATGGTCTGGATCACCTCTTTCTGCGTACCCTCGGCGCGCAGCGTGCGATAGACGTTCAGCGCGGCGGCATTTGCCGCGCGAAAAGCCGACAGCGGATACAGCGCGATGCCGACACCGGCCGACGCTAGTTCCTCGACCGTAAACAACGGCGTCGAACCGAACTCCGTGATGTTCGCCAGCACCGGAACACCGACGGCGTTGGTGAACGCGCGGTATTCGTCGAGTGTCGTGACGGCTTCGGGGAAGATCATGTCGGCGCCGGCCTCCACGCAGGCACGGGCGCGTTCGATCGCTGCTTCGAGCCCATCGCTGGCGAGCGCGTCCGTCCGGGCCATGATCACGAAGTCCGGATCGGTCTTCGCGTCGACCGCGGCCTTGATGCGGTCGACCATTTCCGACTGCGCGACGATGACCTTGTTCGGACGATGTCCGCAGCGCTTCTGCTGAACCTGATCCTCGATATGCACGGCCGCCGCACCACAGCGGATCATCGAACGGATCGCGCGCGCGATGTTGAACGCGCCGCCCCAGCCGGTATCGATGTCGACCAGCACCGGCAGGTCGGTCACGGCGGTGATGCGTTCGAGATCGACCAGCACGTCGTTCATGGTCGTGATGCCGAGATCCGGGATGCCGCGCGAGCCGGCTGCGACACCGCCGCCGGAGATGTACAGGGAGCGGAATCCGCTGGCCTCGGCGAGCCGTGCGTGGTAGGCGTTGATCGCGCCGACGCACTGCAGGGGACTTTCATCGCGCAGGGCCGCGCGCAGTCGCGCGCCCGGACTGGGCATGGAATGGTTCATGTATTCCCCGTTGCGTAACCGAGGCCCTTCAGCGCCGCGGTGATTTCATCGAGAATGGCCGGATCGTCGATGGTGGCCGGCATCTTCCATGCTTCGCCGTCGGCGATCTTCGCCATGGTGCCGCGCAGGATCTTTCCCGAACGTGTCTTGGGCAGTCTTGAGACGACGGTTGCGAGTTTGAACGCAGCCACCGGTCCGATCTGGTCGCGCACGCGCTTGACGAGTTCCCTGACGACGTCGGCCTCCGGCCGGTCGACCCCGGCGCGCAGCACGACGAGTCCGAGCGGCAGCTGGCCCTTGAGCGGGTCCTGCACGCCGATCACCGCGCATTCGGCGACGGCCGGATGGCCGGCGAGGACTTCTTCCATCTGCCCGGTCGAAAGGCGATGGCCGGCGACGTTGATCACGTCGTCGGTGCGGCTCATGATCCACAGGTAGCCGTCGCTGTCGCGAAAGCCGGCATCTCCCGTCAGGTAGTACCCGGGGAAGCGTTTCAGATAGGCGTCGATGAAACGCCCGTCGTTGTTCCACAGCGTCGGCAGGCAGCCGGGCGGCATCGGCAGTTTCAGCACGATGCTGCCCATGTTGCCGTCGGCGACCGGTTTGCCGGTCTCCTCGTCGAGCACCTGAACGTCGTAGCCGGGCATCGCGATGCTCGGCGAGCCGGGCTTGAGCTCATGCGGTTCGAGCCCGAGCGGATTCGCCGCGATGGCCCAGCCGGTCTCGGTCTGCCACCAGTGATCGACCACCGGCACGCCGAGTTTGTCGCGCGCCCAGAACAGGGTGTCCGGATCGCAGCGTTCGCCGGCCAGAAACAGCGCCTGCATGCAGGCGAGGTCATGGCGGCCGATGAACTCGCCGTTCGGATCCACCTTCTTGATGGCGCGAAACGCGGTCGGCGCCGTGAACAGCGCCTTTACGCCGTATTCGGAGATGACCCGCCAGAACGCACCGGCGTCCGGCGTGCCGACCGGCTTGCCCTCGTAGAGTAGGGTTGTCGCGCCGGTGAGCAGCGGCGCATAGACGATGTAGCTGTGGCCGACGACCCAGCCGACGTCGGAGGCGGCCCAGAACACGTCGCCGGGCCCGATGTCGTAGATGTTGCGCATCGACCAGGTCATCGCGACGGCATGACCGCCGTTGTCGCGCACCACGCCTTTCGGCTGACCGGTGGTGCCCGAGGTGTACAGGATGTACAGCGGGTCGGTCGCCTCGACCTCCACGCAGGGCTGCGGTTCGGCGTTTTCGACGGTCTCCAGCCAGTCGCGGTCGCGCCCGGGTGTCATCGCGGCGCTGGCCTGTTCGCGCTGGTAAACAAGGCAGTGGTCGGGCTTGTGGCGGGCCATGTCGATGGCGGCGTCGAGCAGTGGTTTGTACTCGACCACGCGCCCCGGTTCGATACCGCAGGATGCCGCGATGATCAGTTTCGGCTTCGCGTCGTCGATGCGTGTGGCGAGTTCGTTCGATGCGAAGCCCCCAAATACCACCGAGTGGATCGCGCCGATGCGCGCACAGGCGAGCATGGCCATCACGGCCTCGGGAATCATCGGCATGTAGAGGATCACGCGGTCGCCGCGCCGCACGCCGAGATCGTGCAGGGCGCCGGCCACTTTCGCGACGGCATCGCGCAGTTCGGCGTAGCTGTAGCGCCGCTTTTGGGCGGTGACCGGGGAGTCGTAGATCAGCGCCGCGCGATCACCGCAGCCGGCGTCGACGTGACGGTCCAGCGCGTTGCGGCAGGAGTTCAGCCGACCACCGCCGAACCAGCGCGCGGCCGGGCGCGCGCCGGCGTCCAGCACCCGCGTTGGCGGCGTCGACCAGTCGATCGCATCCGCCGCCTGGCCCCAGAACGCGTCCGGGTCGTCCAGCGATTGCCGATACAGCTCCGCGTAGGTGGTCAATTCGGCGTTCCTCCTCGTCGCTCGCAGGTTTCGCGATCCCGCGGGGCGGGTCGGGTCTTGTTGTCGTTGCGCCGGCGGCAAAGCCCGTACCGTGCGCGCAGGCGATTACCGCCGACGGATGTTCGAACCCTGACGGTAGCCTAAGTGGCCATCATTAAGGAAATTGCATCGTTCAAGATTCAGCATTGTCGGTGGTAATGCTGAGCCTGGGGCGCGTGAAACGGGGATGAATCCGCACGCACCCCCGGGTGTGAGCCCCGTCGGACAGAGAATAGCCGGGTTTTGGCTGAGGTGGTTCTTGCCGAACTCCATAAAGCGGCTCGATCGGGCGCCCCGCGGACCGGGGGGATAAATGGAATCTGCTTGCGGAGCGTATTGCACGAGCGGAGCATTTACTGCGCGCAATTGTGCGCCTGCTCGAATTGGAGTTCTTCACTTGTATGTATAAGAGACTGTCAGGTTTGTTGTTGGTTTCCGCGCTGGGCGCGGTGACGAGCGGCGCCTATGCCGGGGATGCTTCGCCCCCCGGCGCAGTCGACGAATCGGACGCGCGCGTTGTCGCGTACTATCAGCGTCAGTGTCAGGCTTGGGCGCCGGCAAGCGGTGCCGCCGACCAGGCGGCCTACATCACCCAATGCCTGAAAGACATGCCAAACATCTGGCCCGTGGGCCAGGACAAGAGTGCCGGCGGCGGCGACGGCTAGTTCCCGCGCGTGATCCGAGTGGCCGGGGATTTGTCCCCGGACCGCTTGACGACGCCACGTACGTCCTGCGTACGTGGCGTTTTTGTTTGTGTGACAGACCGGGCCGGATGTTTGGCAGGTGGTTGAAACAGGCCTCTCTATGGCCTTTTCAACATCGCAACTGAAGAGTGCGGTTTTCGGTCGCTCGCGAAAATCAAACACCTGGGTATTCGATTTGCCGGCGAGACGTTCCGGCCTTGCTCTAACAGCCCGTCAGGCGACGGAGTGGTTTGGCTCGTTCACCGTGCGCCCGGATCAACGGGTTACAATCCCCGCGGATTTTGGCAGCTTCGCCTCCCGCTTCATCCGGTTTTCCCGCCGCTCTCACCGATGCACCGCCTGCTGACCTGGCTCAAGAATCTCGTGTCGGTGACCGTTGGTGTCAGCGTCCTTCTGGCCGTGGGCGAGATTGCGGCACGGGTTTTTTCGCAAGTGCCCAGCCAGGCCACGAGCGAGGCACTGTTCGTGCCCAACGTGCATGGATCCAGCTTCGGTAACGCGAAGGATTTTCGCGGCGAGGCCTTCGGGATCCCTGTCCAGACGGACACGCGGGGGTTTCGGACCGCGCTGGACGATGCTTCTGGTTCCTATCGCGCCGCGTTATATCCGGCCCCTTCGCTGCTGGTACTCGGAGACTCCGTCGCGTTCGGGCCGGGCGTGGCCGAATCAGAGACGTTCGCCGCCCTGTTGCGCTCGATGCTCGGGCGCGGTGTCGAAAACGCCGCGGTGATCGGTTATTCAACCTACGACTATCTGAACTTCGTTCGCCATGTCGACCTCAGCCGGTCGCAATTCGATCAGGTACTTCTGGTGTTCTGTCTCAATGACGTACATCGGGAGTCGTCAGTCGAGATCAACGCCCGTCTCGCTGCGCGCGATGCCGGGCAGGCACCGCCAGTGCTCGAATCGCGGCCGGCGGCCGCCGGCGACAATTGGGTTGAGACACTGCGGCGCATTGGATTCATCGAGCGCGCGAACCGGTTTCTTGCGGATCGCTCGAAGCTCTACGTACTGGTTCGCGCGCTGGTCACCGACACCAGCGGGCGCTATTTCAAGGCCGACTTCGAACCCTACCTCGATGGCAAGGAACGTCTCGCTTCGGTGATCGACGACCTGCGTAGTGTCGAACGCGAGCTGATGTCGAAGGGCATCCCCTTGACGATCGTGATCACGCCCTACGAGGCGCAGCTGCGCTCGCGTGATTCAGCGGTCTGGTTGCCGCAGCGGTTTCTGACGGAACAGATGCGACTTGCAGGCATCGAGGCCCACGATGCGGCGGGTGCGTTTCAGAACGCCGGCGGCAATCCGGCCGACTACTTCCTGAGCCATGATCCAATGCACCTGTCCGTGGAAGGGCACGCGCTGCTGGCCCGCTATCTCACCGAGGCGGTCTTGCCCCGTTCACAGTCGAATTGATGTTGTCGTTGCGCTTGCTTAGTTCGCTGGTCGTTGAAACCCCGACACGGTGGACAGGCTGTCATTGATCGCGCTGTTGAGTCGGTCGGGGTCCAGGACGACCTCGGGCGCGAAGATCAGAACGGCATCACCGCGAGATTCAATCACGCGGCGCGGACGTTGCATCAATGACTCTCGCAGTTCAGGTGTCAGCAGGGCGCGTATGCGATCCGCATCCCGGGCATGCACACGGAACGCGGCGTTGAAGTCCTGCGCGTCGTCGAGCGTGACCAGTTGCAGCCCGGTGCGCTCAGTGACTGAGCGTATCGCACTGTCGGCCGGGGCGATGTCGAAATCCGCCAGCCGCTGGCCCGGCGTACGGATCCAGATCACGGTCTGTCGCCGGTCGCGGATGTTGGCGTCGTCGACCTTGCGCGAAGGTTCGCCCGGCTCCCCCTCCTGACCCAGCGCGGCGAGATAGCCGTACTCGAACACCTCGATTTCGTGTCCGTCGCGTCTGCCGTACATGCGGTTGGAGATGCGCGCGTCGCCCTGTGTGAACAGGTGGAAACCGGCGCTGGCGACAGTCGCCGGCAACGCCTGCTCGCCGCGCTCAAATGGCAGGCCGAGCGCGCTTGCCGCGCCGGCCAGAGCGTCCCGGTGCCGGCTCTGATGCCAGAGCGCGAACGCGACGATGGCCACCAGAACGATGACGAATAGGATCTTGGTCATGCGTGTTTCACCTTTGCGGCTGGCGCCGGTTCAAGCAGTTCGGCGAGGTATCGACCGGTATGAGAGTCAGTGGCGGCGGCAATGGCCTCCGGAGTGCCGGACGCGATCACGCGCCCGCCGCCGGCCCCGCCTTCCGGGCCAAGATCGATGACCCAGTCCGCGGTCTTGACGACATCGAGGTTGTGTTCGATCACGACGACGGTGTTGCCGTGATCACGCAGACGCGCAAGCACGCTCAGCAGCTGCTGCACGTCATGGAAGTGCAGGCCGGTCGTGGGTTCGTCGAGGATGTACAGGTTGCGCCCGGTGTCGCGGCGCGAAAGTTCCTTTGCGAGTTTTACCCGCTGTGCCTCACCGCCTGAAAGCGTTGTCGCGCTCTGACCGAGCGTGACGTAGCCGAGGCCGACGTCGAGCAGGGTCTCAAGCTTGCGCGCGAGCACCGGTATCTGCGCGAAACGGCGCGCGGCGTCTTCGACCGTCAGCGACAACACCTCGTGAATGTTCAGGCCCTGGTAGCGAATCTGCAGGGTTTCGCGGTTGTAGCGACGGCCTTCGCAGACATCGCAGCGCACATACACGTCGGGCAGGAAATGCATCTCCACGCGGATCATTCCGTCGCCCTGGCAGGCCTCGCAGCGCCCGCCCTTGACGTTGAAGCTGAAGCGCCCGGAGCGATACCCGCGCGAGCGTGCCTCGGGCACGGCGGCGAACAGTTCGCGGATCGGCGCGAACAGGCCCGTATACGTCGCCGGGTTCGAGCGCGGCGTGCGGCCGATCGGCGACTGGTCGATTGCGACGACATGGTCGAACTGGTCCAGTCCGTCGATGCCATCGTGCGGTGCCGGCTGCGTGGAGGCGCCGTTCAGATCGCGTGCCGCGACCGCATACAGCGTGTCGTTGACCAGCGTGGATTTGCCGGATCCGGAGACACCCGTCACGCAGCTCAGCAGGCCCAACGGAAGCGCGGCATCGACGTTTTGCAGGTTGTTGCCGCGCGCGCCGCGGATGCGCAGCCAGCGTTCCGGATCCGGCTGGTTGCGCCTGGCCGGAACCTCGATCGCCAGCCGGCCCGAGAGATACGCGCCGGTCAGCGATTCGCGGTTCGCCTCGATCACCGCGGGTGGACCGCTGGCGATGATGCGTCCGCCATGGCGGCCCGCGCCGGGACCGATGTCCACGACGTGATCCGCGGCGCGGATGGCGGCTTCGTCGTGTTCCACAACGATGACGGTGTTGCCGATGTCCCGCAGTTCCGTGAGTGTTGCGATCAGGCGTGCATTGTCGCGCTGGTGCAGTCCGATGGAAGGTTCGTCGAGCACATACATCACGCCGACCAGCCCGGCGCCGATCTGGCTCGCCAGCCGGATGCGCTGTGCCTCGCCGCCCGAAAGCGTGTCGGCCGAGCGTGCCAGCGTCAGGTAGTTCAGCCCGACGTTGACGAGAAAGCGCAGGCGCTGCTGTGTCTCGCTCAGGATCTTGTCGGCGATTTCAGCGCGCTGGCCGACGAGCTTCAGCGCATCAAAGAACTCCAGTGCTTCGGCAATCGTCATGTCCTCGACCGCGGGCAGTGACCGCCCACCCAGGCGCACGGCACCGGCACCGCGGTTCAGTCGCGTGCCGTTGCATTCCGGGCATGGACGCTGGGACTGAAAGCGCGCGATTTCTTCGCGTACGGCCTGTGATTCGGTCTCGCGATAACGGCGTTCCAGGTTCGGGATGACGCCCTCGAACGGATGGCTGCGCGGATTGCGTTCGCCGATGTATTCGAAGCGAATGCTCTCCGCGCCGCTGCCATGCAGGACGGCTGTGCGCACGGCCTCGGGCAGTTCGTTCCAGGGCGTTTCGATGTCGAAGCCGTAATGCGCGGCGAGTGCCCGCAGCAGCTGATAGTAGTAGGCGTTGCGTTTGTCCCAGCCCCGCACGGCGCCGGCGGCGAGGCTGAGTTCCGGGTGGCGCACGACGCGTTCCGGATCAAAAAACTGTTCGCTGCCCAGGCCGTCACAGCGCGGACAGGCGCCCACGGGACTGTTGAACGAGAACAGTCGCGGTTCGAGTTCCGCGAGCGCGAAGCCGCACTGCGGGCAGGCGTAGCGTTCCGAGAACACCAGCGGCGCCCGACCGCCGTCGTCGAGCGATTCAACACGCGCGACGCCGGCGCCCAGTTTCAACGCCGCCTCGAACGACTCGGCGAGCCGCAGGCCCTGGTCCGCGCGTACGCGCAGGCGATCGACCACGGCCTCGATCGTGTGCGTCCGGGCCGGATCGAGCGGCGGGACTTCGTCCAGGTCATGGATATCGCCGTCGATCCGCACCCGCACGAAACCTTGGGCGCGCAGTTCCTCGAACACGCGCTGGTGTTCGCCCTTGCGCTCGGCGACCAACGGCGCGAGCACGACGATGCGCGCGTCTTCGGGGCAGGACAGCACGGTGTCGACCATCTGGCTGACGGTCTGCGCGACCAGCGGCTGATGATGTTCGGGGCAGTGCGGGGTGCCCACGCGCGCGAACAGCAGGCGCAGGTAGTCGTGGATCTCGGTGATGGTGCCGACGGTCGAGCGCGGATTGTGCGAGGCGGCCTTCTGTTCGATGGAGATGGCCGGCGACAGGCCTTCGATCAGGTCGACGTCCGGGCGCTCCATGCGCGCCAGAAACTGCCGCGCGTAGGCCGACAGCGACTCCACATAGCGGCGCTGGCCCTCGGCGTAGATGGTGTCGAATGCGAGCGAGGACTTGCCCGAGCCCGACAGCCCGGTCACGACAATCAGCCGGTCGCGGGGCAGGTCCAGGTCAATGTCGCGCAGGTTGTGCGTGCGCGCTCCACGGATGCGGATCGAGTCCATCGGGGCGGAATCCGGCTTTGGGCAACCTGTTACTATACGCGGCCCGGCGCGGCAGGTGCCCGCCTGTGCATGGCGTGGTGCACCGGCCGCGCTGTTTCCAAACGCGAACCGCCCGCCGCCCAAACCCTTGGCCCAAAACAGACACTCCCGCGACCCGATGGCCCCCGCCGAGCGCCGTGCCGCGTTCGGGCTGGCGGCGATCTTCGCGACGCGGATGCTCGGGCTGTTCCTGATCCTGCCGGTGTTCGCGGTCTATGCGCGCGGCCTCGACGGCTTCAGTCCGGCCCTCGCTGGGCTCGCGATCGGCGCCTACGGGCTGACGCAGGCCGCATTGCAGATCCCGTTCGGCTGGCTGTCCGACCGTTTCGGGCGCAAGCCGGTAATCGCCGTCGGGCTGCTCCTGTTTGCCGCCGGCAGCCTGCTCGCCGCGGTCGGCGACTCCATCTGGACGGTCATCGCCGGGCGCGCCCTGCAGGGCACCGGTGCGATCGCCGCGGCGATCATGGCGCTCGCGGCCGATCTGTCGCGCGAGTCGCAGCGCTCCAAGGTCATGGCCGTGATCGGTGGTGGCATCGGGGTGGCCTTCATGGCGGCGCTGATGCTCGGTCCGGCGCTGGATTCCCTGATCGGCGTGCCCGGCATCTTCCTGCTCACCGCTTGTCTGGCAATTGCCGCAATCGGGCTGCTATTCGGCTTCGTCCCGCGCCCACAGGCCCCGGCGGCGCCGGCGGCGGCGACCCGGTTTCGCGATGTGCTGCTGGATGCCCAGCTGCTGCGCCTGGATTTCGGCGTGTTCGTGCTGCACATGATGCTCACTGCGATGTTTGTCGTGTTTCCGCTGGTGCTGGTCGATCGTCTGCAAATTCCGCTGATCCACCACACCTGGCTGTATCTCGGCGTGATGATCGCGGCGATCGCCGTCATGGTGCCGGTGCTGATCAGCGCCGAACGGCACCAGCGGACCCGGCTGGCGTTCATCGGGGCGGTCGCCGTGCTGGCCGCGGCGAATCTGCTGCTGGCGCAGGGGCCGCGGGCGCTGTGGTCGGTCGTTGTCGTGCTGGTGCCGTTCTTCGCCGCCTTCAACCTGCTCGAGGCGACGCTGCCCTCGCTGGTTTCGCGTCTGGCCCCCGCCGCGCGCAAGGGCGCGGCACTCGGGGTCTATTCGAGTTCGCAGTTCTTCGGCGCGTTCGCGGGCGGGACGTTCGGTGGCTGGCTGCACCAGCACTACGGCATCGACGCCGTGTTTCTCATGCTGGCCGGCATGGCGGCGGTCTGGGCCGTGGTCGCGACCGGCATGCGGGTGCCTGCGCGCCGGGCCGAGACGGTCTCGGGCTCGTCGGTCGCGGATGAATTCTCCCGGGGCGGCGCGTAGAATCCCCGTGCTTTCTTCAAATAATCAATCAGTTACCAGAGGCGGCCATGGCTAGAGGCATCAACAAGGTCATTCTGATCGGCAATCTTGGCGCGGACCCCGAGGTCCGTTACATGCCGAGCGGCGGCGCGGTCGCGAACCTGCGCCTGGCGACCAGCGAACAGTGGAAGGACAAGAACACCGGCGAATCGCAGGAGCGTACGGAATGGCACCGCGTGGTGATGTTCGGACGGCTGGGCGAGATCGCTGGTGAATATCTGAAGAAGGGCGCCAAGATCTATGTCGAGGGACGGATACAGACCCGCAAATGGCAGAACAAGGAGGGTCAGGATCAATACACCACCGAGATCGTCGCCAACGACATGCAGATGCTCGACGGCCGCGGTGGCGGTGAAGGCTTCGGGGGTGGCGGCGGTGCCGGCCGCTCCGGTGGCGGCTCGCGCGGCGGTGGTTCGGACAACTATGGCGGCGGACCCGCAGGCGGTGGCTTCGGAGACGACCCGGACGACGACGTACCGTTCTAGCCTGCTCCCGCGCGCCACGAGATTCGTGCTGCGCGTGCCCCCATTGTTTCCCTTGCTTTCCACCGCGGTCGAATCACCCGGGTCGCGGTGTAGCTGGTAGTTCGTTCAACAGCCCGGGCCAAGCTCCCTGCGCTGACATCGAGATTTGATCCCTCAAAGCGGGTCGTGTTACGGTCCGACCGCCGTCAGTTGGGCGGCGCGAGCGCCAGTAGGCAGATTGTGGCGGCGCAGGCGAGTGTCCGGAGATCACACCTCAGATTTCCGGCACGCTCTGAACTGCCGCGATGGCTGGATTCGGTAACAATAAATCCGTTCACGCGAAAGATGCGACTGCTGGAAGGGCAAGCATGTCGATCCTGAAACTTTTCCATCCACGTGTCTGGGTGGTGTTCGCCGTACTGATTGCAATTCCGACCGGCGCCCGCGCGATCGATGTTGATCTCGTCGGTACGGTCCACATCGTATCGGCGCCGGTGATCATCATTGGACTGACGCGGGGTGCCTATACGGCGACTCCGTTTGACGGAACCTACCAGGCGTGGACCAAGTGGGGCGACACGCCCACCGGCTGTGACGGCAGTGGCGAAAACTGCGCGCACGGCTGGCTGAACGACTTCACGGTGCGAACCAGCGCGGGCGAGCGGAGGTTTCGTTCCGCCATCAGCTTTGCGACTCCGCAGCAGGCGCTGAACGCCGCACAGTCCGGCACGTTCTGTGTGCCATACGATCAGGACGTAGCGGTGTTCCTGTCGGGTGAAACGCCCGGTGAGGAGGGGGACAACTCCGGGGGCATGTCCATCCGCATTGAACCCGCCGCGGGGGATGATTGTGCCGCGGTGCCTGCATCCTCGTCAGGCGCCTTGTTCGGCCTGGCACTGTTGATCTTCGCCCTGGGTGTCGTGGCGGTGCGGCAGCACCGCACGATTTAGGCGCGACGCCGCTTCCCCCGGCAACGAGACCGTGGTGCAGGTCGGCTGTGCCACGGGCTACCAAATTGCGGGGAAGATTTGCGGGTTGCGGCGTGATTTCGGCTGATCCGCGGATCAGCCGAAATCACGCATGGTCTCGATCATCGTTCGCCATGAGCTTGGCGTATATCCGGTGGCCTTTCGGAATCGCTCGGAGTTCAGCGAGCGATCGATCACGAATGAATCATCCGGCTGGATTTCGATCTCCTTGGCGTAGATTTCGGCAACCAGGCTCAAAAGATCGAACTTGCTGATCGGCTCGGCGGACAGGTGGTAAAGGCCGCTCAGATCCGGCTTCGGGATCACGAAGTCCCTGAGTACCTTTGCTACTTCCACCGTGGGCAGTCCAGAGAAAACGGCCTTGCTGAATCCCTTCACGCGGCCGGACTGCGACAGGAACCAGCCGATAAGACTGCGGGCGCTGTTCAACTCGTGTCCAATGATCGAGGTTCGCAGCGTCAGGCAGTTCGAATAGGCGACTTCCCCCAGATACTTGCTTCTTCCGTACAAATCCTTCGCGTCCGCCGGGTCGCTTTCCTGGTACATGCCCCTCGAACCGCTGAACACACAGTCCGTGCTGAAGTGGATCAGGCGCGCGCCGGCCAGTTCGCAGAACCGCGCGAGCCGGTGGGGCAGGATCGAGTTGATGGGCAACGCCGCAAGCGGATCTTTCGCTTCTGCCAGTTGCTTGACCAGGCCTACGCAGTTGATTACAACGTCCGGCCGCACCGTGGAAAAGAGGCGCATCAGCGCATCCGGATTCTCCACATCAACGCCGGTGATCACACGCCCGCCGAGTTTCTGCGGGAAACGCACTGGCAGCCCGGCAGAGCGAGCCGAGCCATGAACTTCCAGTTGATCGGACTGCGAGAGCAACCTCAGGATTGCGTTGCCGAGCATTCCGGTCGCGCCCAGCACCAGAACCCTCGTTCCGGCCGTTTCGCTCACCGGGCAGCCAGTGCTTCGCGGGCCGTAACCTGGGCCGACGGCGGTCTGTGAACAGTACGCATCGGCAAGTCCATCTGGCGCTTCTAGAACAGCGTGTAGATAAACGGCGCGACCGCGGAGCCAGAGCCCAGCACGAGCAGTGCGCCGAGCAGCAGCATCACGATGATGATTGGCGCCAGCCAGAATTTCTTGCGCTCGCGCATGAAGGCCCACAGGTCTTTGAGCAGGTCCAGCATCAGAAGGGTCGCTCCGGGTGATTGCGTTCGCGCCGCCGGCTGGCGACGCGGTAGGTTTCGGCGCGTGGATCGTAGCGGCGGAACATCGGATCGCGCCCGAACAGCCGCAGCACGAAGCCGATCGGCAACAACATGCCGTAGAACAGGATCGCCAGAATGATGCGCGTGTTGATCGCCCCGGCGATGCGGCCGAAGGCCATCCAGCCGCGGTAGACCGGCGCCAGTGCTGGCGGATAGGCCAGCGCCACGAGCGCGAACGCACCCGCGACGATCCATGGCCACAGCGGCCAGGCGTGATCGAACAGCCACGGAATCAGCAGCCCGAACAGCGCGGCGATGATGCCGCCCATGATCAGACCGAAGCTGCGCAGTTCCTTCGCGCCCGGCGGTGTGGTGGGCGGCGCGTTCAATCCAGTTCGAACTCGTTGCGCCAGTCGCCCTGTTCGACCCATTCCGGCTGGGCAGGCTTGGCGAGCAGGTAGTTTTCGAGGACCAGATAGTCCATCTCGGTGCGCATGAAGCAGCGGTAGGCGTCTTCGGGCGTGCACACAATCGGCTCGCCGCGCACGTTGAACGAGGTGTTCACGAGCACCGGGCAACCCGTGCGCTGCTCGAAGGCATCGAGCAGTGCATGAAAGCGCGGATTGGTTGCGGTGTGCACGGTCTGGATGCGCGCGGAGTAGTCCACATGCGTCACCGCGGGAATCTCCGAGCGTGGCACGTGGAGTTTCTGGATGCCGAACAGGCCTTTTTCCTCATCGCTCATCTCACGGCGGCGCGGTTCAGCGACGGGCGCGACGATGAGCATGTAGGGGCTTTCGCTGTCGAGTCCGAACCATTCGGACACGCGCTCGGCCTTCACCGCCGGGGCGAATGGCCGGAACGATTCGCGGTACTTGATCTTCAGGTTCATGACCGACTGCATCTTCGCGCTGCGCGGATCGCCGACGATCGAGCGACCACCCAGCGCGCGCGGACCGAACTCCATGCGGCCCTGGAACCAGCCGACGACGTTTTCATTGTCGAGGATTTCCGCAAGCCGCTCGAACAGCGCCGCGTCATCGAGTCGCTCGTAGCTCGCACCCAGTTCGTCGAGTGACGCGCGGATCGCCCCATCGCCATAGCGCGGGCCGAGGTAGGCACCGTGCATGGCATCACTGCCGTTCACCGACCGTGGACGGTCCAGATATTGATGCCAGGCCATGAGTGCCGCACCCAGCGCGCCGCCGGCATCTCCGGCCGCGGGCTGGATCCAGACGGACTCGAACGGTCCCTCGCGCAGCAGGCGGCCGTTCGCCACACAGTTCAGCGCCACGCCGCCGGCCAGGCACAGGTTCTTCTCGCCGGTCTCTTTCGCAACCGTACGCGCGAGCGCAAGCACGACATCTTCGGTCACGACCTGTACCGATGCGGCCAGGTCCATCTCGCGCTGCGTCACGGGGCTCTCGGGTTTGCGCGCCGGTCCGCCGAACAGTTCGGCGAAGCGACGGTTGGTCATCGTCAGTCCCGTCGCGTAGTTGAAGTACTTCATGTTCAGCCGGAAGGTGCCGTCGTCCTTGATGTCCAGCAGGTTCTCCCGGATGGTCCTGACGTATTTCGGCTCGCCGTAGGGCGCGAGCCCCATCAGCTTGTACTCGCCGGAGTTGACCTTGAAACCGGTGAAATACGTGAACGCCGAGTAGAGCAGGCCCAGCGAATGCGGGAAGTCGATCTCCCATTGCGCCTCGACCTGATTGTCGTGGCCGAGCCAGACCGAGGTCGTGGCCCACTCACCGACCCCGTCCAGGCACATGACCGCGGCGCGCTGGTAGGGGCTCGGGAAGAACGCCGAAGCCGCGTGCGACTGGTGGTGTTCGGAGAACAGCAGCGACGGCAGCGCCTTCTCGGAGATGTCCCCGAGGGCTGCGAGTTCGCGTCGGAGCGTGGTCTTCAGGAACAGCTTGTCCTTGAGCCACACGGGCATTGCGGCCAAAAACGAGCGGAAGCCCTGCGGCGAGTACGCCAGATAGGTCTCCAGCAGGCGCTCGAACTTGAGCAGCGGCTTGTCGTAGAAGACGATGCGATCGACATCGGCCAGCGCGATGCCGGCCTCGCCCAGACAGTAGCGGATTGCCGCGTCCGGAAACGCTGCATCGTGCTTCTTGCGGGTGAATCGTTCCTGCTGCGCGGCCGCGACGATGCGGCCGTCCTCGACCAGCGCGGCCGCGGCGTCGTGGTAGTAGGCGGACAGGCCGAGGATGCGGGTCGGGGCGGTCAAACCGGGGTCACTGGCGCAGCAAAGGGCCGCGATTCTAACACCGCGGACGGGCGTGGGCAGGCTTGACCTCGCTCGGACGCCGCCACAGACTGCGCCCCTTACCGGTGGCGCCCGGGCACCGGTGGGAACCGATTCGCGTCGCGACTGGCCGTTGCCAGTCTGATGCGCGAGATCGGAAAACAAGGTGCCGGCCGGAGGGGAGTCTGCGGCTTGCCGGTCTATGCTTCGTCTGCGGGACGAGTGGCGGCCGGGCAGTCGAGGTCACTTCGACCGGTTTTCTGCAATGCGTCCTGAAACGTCGACCGCGACAGCGTTTGCAGGCGAGGCCCGCTGATGATCCGGAACGCGATGAAGCGCCTGATTGCAAACCTGCCCTTGACTCTATTTGTGCTCGCCGTGAGCCTCGTGCTTGCGGAATTCGCGGTGCGAATTCTGCTGCCGGCCTACGATCCGAGTGGACTGGTTCGGTTCGTGACGGGCGACGGTGACCAGCCAACCCTGGGTCCGAAGGCGACGGTGGTTCGGCATGTCGATCCGTCCGGCGACTTTGATGTCGAGATGCGTTTCAATGGGTACGGATTGCGCGATGCGCGGGATCTCGCCCGCGCGGACGCTGACGACTGGTTCCTTGTTGGAGACTCCTACAGCATGGGGCACGGCGTAGAAGCGACGGAGCGGTTCGGCGAACTGCTGGTGCAACGACTGGGCCGTGACATCTTCAATGTCGCCATTCCGGGCGACTTCAACAATTACGGGCGCCTGATTCACTACGCGCGCGGCTTCAATGCGCCTGTCGAAAAAGTCATCTTTGGAATTTGCATGGAGAATGACCTGTATCGCTACTCGCAGGCCACGACGGAGTCGCGAGCTAGCGGTACACAGGGTGCATCGTTGACGGTTCGGACAAAGCAGGCGCTTAAAGCACATTCGGCGCTGTATGTGTATGCAACCACGATGCTGCGGCGTTCACCCTGGCTGCATGAGCTTACGGTGGACGCGGGCCTGGCGGGAACGCCCCATGACGGATTGGTCGCGGGCGACTTTGACCAGCAGGTCATCGACGACTCGCTCAAGCGACTCGAGGAGATCAGTGTCGGCATTGAGCGGCGTGTGATTTTGATCGTCCCGTCACGCGGCCTGTGGCTGGACGGCTACCGCGAGTTGGCGGATCGTTACCACCGGGCGTTCGTGGACGGAGCACGACGGCGGGGCTTTGAGGTCGTCGACCCCCGTGCGGCGCTGGAGGCGGGAGGCGAACCACTACGTTACCATTTTGCACATGATCCTCACTGGACCGCCGACGGGCATCGTCTGGTGGCCCGGGTGCTCGGTGATTATTTGTTAGAGCATCCAGATTGACTGAGCATGCCTCCGTGTTGTAAGCCTGCACACTTCGTTTCGTTACCGGGGCGAACGCCTGACCCGTGATGCGCCGCGCGGTTGTTTACACCACGGCCACGAACCTGGGCATCCAGGCTTTGGCCGCCGTGTCCGGCGTGCTGCTGGCTCGCATGCTCGGTCCGGAAGGACGCGGCGAGTTTGCAGCCGTACTTCTTTGGCCAATGCTGCTCGCCAATGTCGCGCTGGTCGGCATGGATGTGGAGACCGCGCGCCTGGCGGCCGCGAACCGACGTTCGGTCCGAGCGTTGGTCGGTCTTGCATTGAGGGCGGCATTGATTGCCGGCGGCCTGGGCGCGTTCATCGGCTGGTGGTTGTTGCCCGCGGTATTGCCGGGCGACAAGCTGCATCTGCTGGGCACGAGCCGCGCGATGTTGCTGGTGATCGCCGCCAGCGTCGCCAACGTGCTGGTATTTTCGATCGCACTCGGGCGCGAGGACCATCGCGCATACAACCTGAGCCGTCTGTCGTTCAGCCTCGTCTACGTGACATTGCTTAGCGTTGTGGCGCTTTCGGCATCTGCGCAAGTGTCTGTCGTCGCCGCCGCGTTTGGATTTGCGGCGGCGCTCGGCGTGGTGGTCTCGCTGGTCATCGTGCTGCGCGGTCACGAACCGGCGGCAATGGCCGAACCGGATTTTACGCTGCGGAGCTTGTTGCGCGGTGCCTGGCCGTTCGCGGGATCAAACGCATTGCAGGCCCTCAACATCTATATCGCGCAGGTGATGCTGATCGCGCTGTCGGATTCGCATACCCTGGGTCTGTATGCGGTCGCGTTCGTTTTCGCATCCGCGCAGTCAAGCTTTGCCACGGCGATGGCGTCGCTGTCGTTCGCGCGTGTGGCATCGGCGGGCGACGAACTGGGTGCACAGTGGTTGATCGAGCGGGCGCAGATCGCCATCGTTGCCGCCGTGGCGATCATGTTGATCGTAATGGTGGTCGGTCCCCACTTGCTGCCGCTGCTGTTCGGCGAGGCGTTCTCGGCGGCCGTGCCGATCATGCTGGCTATCGTGCCCGCGAGCGCGCTCAGCGGTGTCGCGCTGATGTTCGACCACGTACTGCGTGGCCGCGGTGTGGTTCGCGGCGGCATCCGCGCGCGTGCTCTCGGTGTGCTGTTGGTGATCGGCGTTTCCGTGGTCACTGAGCCATCGCTTGGTGTCTACGGCGTGGTGCTGGGTGTGAATGTGGGCGCGCTGTGTGAGCTTTACGTGCTTGCGCGGGCGGCGGCCAGTCACTTCGAGGCGAACACCGTCGAGTTGCTGTCGCTGCGTCTTTCGATGGTCCGACGAATACTGTCGGCCGCAATGGGGCGAGCCAATCGATGACTGACATGACGGACAAGCGAGTGCAGGAACAGCCCGGGGAGGCCCCGGTCCGCTGGGTCGATCACTGCGATCTCTGCGGACAGCCGGCACCATTCGTTGAACTGGTTGCCCGCGACCCGCGCACCGACGCCGAGCTTGCATCGCTCGGTGTGACCGGGTCGGCATACACGACCGTTGCCTGCCGCAATTGCGGATGGACGTTCAAGCCCGGAGTGCTAAGCGATGAACAATTGACCCGTTTGTACGCTCAACGCGGCGGCGAACATGTGGTGTCCACGGAACTCGCTGGTCATGATCGCAGGGCAGATGAACTGTTCCAGTTCCTTCGGCGGCATCTGAATCTCGATTCACCACGGCGGGTTCTGGACATCGGTGGCGGAATCGGGCACGTGAGCCGGGTGCTCGCGGAACACGGGCATCGGGTGACCGTGGTCGATATGTCGGGCGGCGCGCCAGTCCACCCGACCATCGAGATCCGACGTACGACGGTTGATCGGCTCGGGTCGGAGAAGAGCTACGACCTCGCAATCATGAACCACATCCTTGAGCATGTGTGGTCGCCCACGGAATTGCTCGAACGCGCCATTGCCGTGGTGCGCCCAGGTGGGCATCTGTATATCGAGGTTCCGTTCGAGCTGTACACACCCATGGTCAAACGCAAGCTCGGGGATTCATGTCACGTCGGTTACTTTTCCATGACCACCCTGCGTCAGTTCATTGCGAAGCTCGGGCTCGTGCCGGTTTCGGTTCAAAGGGTGCTCGGGCGCTATGACGTGCGAAGGGTGATGATCTTGCGTGCGCTGGTGGGTGTGCCGGAGGCTCCTCGAAAGCAAACAACCGCGCTGATGGGGCGTGGCTGGCGTTCGGTTGCGCTCGAGATGATCTATCCTGCACAGCTTTTGATCATGGTCCGGTTCATCGTCCTTCGTTGGATAGCACGCCTCGCGCGACGATAGGCTGCGGGAGATGGCCGCCCGACCTGCGGAACGATGGCTTGAATCAGGCCAGCGGGTTACCGGTGAGCCGGGGTTCGCGGGCGAGTTCCGGCGAGTGACCTGGTGTGCGGCGCGGGGCCTGGCGCAATTCTTCAGGTGGACGCGGTGGTTGTTGCAGCGTTGGTGCAATCGGGCGGCGCTGCATCGTTTTCCGGCGTCGCTTGCCTGACCGTGAGAACAGGGCGTAAACGAGAAACACCGCGGCCGGCAGGTAGATGAACTGCGTCAGATTCAGGGCGGATCGCAGGAACATGTACACGTACAGTGCAATGGCCAGATACGGCATGATTCCCAGCGGCCGCAATGCGATCGGCGAGACACGATGCAGGAGAACGTATGACAGGCTGGCCATGATCCAGCCGATTACCAAGCCCAGAATGCTGCCAAATATTCCGATCATCTCGCCAAACACGCTGCTGGTGATCCAGTACGGCTTGAATCCCTTCCAGTACGACTTGTCAGTCTGCGGTTTACCCGGCCACCATGCGCGAGGAATTGGGTTGACCAGCATGGACAGGAAAAAATCCTTCGCCTCCAGCCGTTCCCCGGTCTCGTCTGCATGCTGCAGAGCCAGCAAGGCCCAGTAATAACTGTCGTCCTGGTGGTAGCGCGTTTCGAAACTGCTTTCGTCGATTCCAAATCGGGCGTCGACAAAATTCGACAGGCCCGTCGCCCGATATTCGATCATGATCGAGGTGCCGACGACGATCAATCCGCCTGCCAGCGCGACAGGCAGTAGGCGGGTGAACCAGGTGCGCTGAAACAGTAGCGAGAAGACGATCCATGCGCCCAGTACAAAGACCAGTGGCGTACGGGAACCCTCCGTAAGTAGCAGCATGCAGGTGATCAGCAGTCCAGCGGTGTTCAGCAGGCGCCCGCGTCGCATGGCCGCGGACAGATATGCAAATGCGACGCCGGCCAACGGCATGGTGAACCCGATCAGGAAATAGAAATGCAGCGCGCCGCCGGTCAGGGTTTTTCGGCTCCATGGTTGTTCGCCGCGGGGCGCGAGCGAGTGGTGGATTGCATCGTCTATCGACCAGTCCGTGGCGTACAGTCGCTTGCCGATTTCGAGAAAAATGAATGCGACCGAGGTGAATGCAATCCACGCCGCCTGCGAGCGCGACGGGCGGGGCATGATGGACGAGAAGCGCAGGTTGACCGGCCGCATCAGCGCGTAGATCGCGGTGGTGAACAACACGGCGACATAAGCCACCAGCAGGTCGAGCTGATAGTAGTATCGTTCCGGGGTTGCAATGACCTGAATCAGCGGGTGCTCATTTCCTTCGGCGATATACGGGATAACGAGTACGTTGGAAAATGCCAGCGTGAAGAGGAAGTGCGGGTGTAGCGGACTTCTGAACAGCGCCAGGCTTGCGGCCAGCGCCACCAGTATGAACGACAGATAGAGTAGCACCATCGTCAGGGCCCGTTCACACTAGCGACAGGTGCCTGGTGGCTTGCGCGAGTTCGCTTCCGGACTTGCTGGATCAGGTCCGAGGCGTCTGTTAGCATGGCGGCCGCCTGGGCGCGGCCGGCGCCGGGCATGATTGGTCTCAACGCCCGTGTTGGTATCGGATTTCATACTCGGTGAAATGGCGCTTCGGCGCGCGCGCTTCGGCGAAGACGATCCGAAAAACATTTTCGATGTCCTCGAGATGATCGGGGCCAGTCTACCTGATCCCCCCTTGCGACGCCTGGACTGGCGGCAGTGGCTGAGGGCACGCAGTCTGCTTTTCAGCATCGCACCTGATCCGCAGGCGTTTCTGTATGCGCTGCGTGGGGGTGCCCATGCGTTTCTGAGCTGGGGCGCGCCGCGTCCCTGCGGCACCTGGCGATATCGCGTGAAGGCCTGGCGCCTAGGAGTGATCGCTCGTCGTGCAACGCTGGTGTTCGTCAACGACCGCGTAACGGAGCGACAGATGCGTGTGGTCTACGGGGTGAATGCGTTACGGGTGCCCTATCTCGTCGATACCGACTACTTCCGTCCGCCGGCATCGCCACGCGACAACTTCTGGCTCGTACCGGGCGACAACGACCGCGACGAGGCTCTGGTCTGTGCGCTTGCCAGGGCCGGACATCGCATGGTTCGCGTCAGCCTCGATCCCGCGGTGGCAAACTACCACCAGGCGCACCGGGAACCGCTGGTCGATGTGCGGGTTCGGGTGCCGTACCGTGAACTGCGTGATCTTTACCAGCGTGCTTCGGCAGTCTTGCTGCCGCTCACGAGTTTCAACCACCCCGCCGGCCAGACGGCAATCCTGGAGGCGCTTGCCTGTGATGCACCGGTCGTGATGTCGCGCGGGCGCACCAGTACGATTCTTGGTGCCGCACCGGGCGTCGTCGTATGTTCGGAGCGCGACGTTGGCTCGTGGCAGCGTGCGGTAGACCTGGCAATCACCCGCGCATCGGCCGTCGGCTCGCAACGCGCCGAATGGATGAAAGAGCACGCCCCGGCAAACGTTGCGGCGACGATGCTTGCAGAGATTCGTGCACGTTGGGCCGGCTCCGGAGCCGCGTCGAGGTGAAAATCCTCCATGTTGCCGCGAGCCTGGATCCGGCCAGCGGTGGACCGCAGCAGGTGTGCGTGCGCCTGGCTGCCGCACAGGCATCGCTAGGGCACGAGGTGCGCGTCATCGCTTACGCGCCGGATGAGGCCGATGAAAGTATCCAGCGCGAATGCGCGGCCGTGCCCGGACTCCAGCACGTCGCGCTTGAACGTGTTGATGGGGCTGGACGCATGGAGCGTTTGCTGGCACGCAAGGCGCGCGCCAGACTCGCCCCACACATTCTCGATAGCGATTGCGTCTATATCCACGAAATCTGGGATCCCATCCTGCGCGTGACCGCGAAGCTGGCCGCGCAGGCCGGCGTTCCGTATGCCGTGGCGCCCCACGGCCAGCTCGATCCGTGGAGTCTGCGTCAGAAACGCACAAAGAAGCGGCTTGCGCTGGCGTTGTCCTATCGTTCCATGCTCGAGCACGCCGCATTTCTGCACGCGCTGAATGCTGATGAAGTGCGTGGCTTTGCACCGCTTTCCCTATCGTCCCCGGTCCGTGTCATTCCCAACGGCATCTTTCTGGAAGAGATCGAGCCGCTGCCCGCGCGCGGGCGGTTTCGCGCGCAGCATTCTGAGCTGGGCGACGATCCGTTCGTCCTGTTTCTTTCGCGGCTGCACTACAAGAAGGGCCTTGATCTGCTTGCGCCTGCCTTTGCCAGGGCGCTGGCCGTACACCCGCGCCTGCGGCTGGTGGTGGCCGGTCCTGATGGCGGCGCACGGGCCGCGTTCGAGCGGCAGATTGTCGACCTCGGAATTGACGGACGGGTGCATCTGGTCGGCGCGATATACGGGGCCGAAAAATTCGAGGTGCTTGTGGATGCGGCCTGTTTCTGCCTGCCGAGCCGGCAGGAGGGGTTTTCGGTGGCGATCACCGAGGCGCTGGCCTGCGGCGTGCCCGTGGTCGTCAGCGAGGCCTGTCACTTTCCGGAGGTGGCCGAGACCGGGGCCGGCCGCGTGGTGCCACTCGATATCGATGCGGTTGCAGCGGCGCTGATCGAGATCGCGGGTGACGGCGGCCTGGCCAACGCGATGGGTCGCGCCGGCGCGGCGCTGGTGCGCGAGCGCTATCAGTGGCCGACGATCGCGCGCGCCACGCTCGATGCGATCGCCGAAGCATGCGCTGGACGTCCAGCGCAGGGTGGATCGCGCCATGCCTGACGGCAATCTCGATTCCACCCACAACGCTATACTTGCAGCGCGACCACTCCCGGACCGCTGAATGCTCCATGCAATCGGACTGTTGCTTGCCGCCCTCGTGACCGCCGCCGCCATCGCAGAACTGCGGCACCGCGCCCGACGCTGGGGGCTGGTCGATCACCCCGATGCAAGAAAACACCACGCGGCGGCCACGCCGCTGGTCGGCGGAATCGGCATGTTCATGGGGCTGATCGTCGGTGCTACGCTGCTGGCGAGTGGTCCGACAACTGGCTGGCTGATTGCGGCGGGAGGAATCGTAGTCATTGTCGGCGTTGCCGACGACCGGCTTGAGCTCGGGTCGACCCTGCGCCTGGCCGCGCAGACCGCCGCCGGACTGGTGATGACACTGGGGGCCGGGGTCACGCTTGCGAACCTCGGCCATCTCGGTGCGCCTGACGAGATCATGTGGCTCGGTGGCTGGTCGGTGCCGCTGACCGTGTTCGCGACCGTCGGCGTCATCAATGCGCTGAACATGAGCGACGGCATGGACGGACTGGCCGGAACGCTGACACTTGTCGCTGCGGGTGCGCTCGCGCTGGCCGCGGCATTGGGCGGACACGCGCAGTCCGCCTGGACCTTGGGTCTGCTGATGGCCGTCGTAGCGGCATTTCTGTTCTTCAATCTGCGTGCACGCGGGCCTGCGCTCGTATTCATGGGTGACGCCGGCAGCATGCTGCTCGGGTTGGTGCTTGCCTGGTTCGCAGTGGCGCTGACACAAGGTGAGGATCGTGCGATTGCGCCGGTGACCGCGCTGTGGATCCTGGCTGTGCCGCTGATCGATACGGTCAGCCTGATCGTGCGACGCCTGTTACGGCGGCGTTCACCGTTTTCGGCCGATCGCTGGCATCTGCACCATCTGCTGCGCGACCGGCTCGGTCCGCGTCGGGCGCTGGGCTTTGAGGCGCTGCTTGCGGTCGCAACCGCCGGCATGGGCTTGGCGGCCGACTACGCGGGGGTGTCCGAGGCATTGATGTTCTGGCTCTTCATTGGCGTGTTCACCGGCTACACCCTGTTCGGTTGGTTCTGGGCGGGCCATTCCGCCCCGCAGCCCGACGCGGCGGACTGACGCCGATCGCATCGCGGCAGCGGCAGTTCGCGCTCTGAGCCGCGCACCTCGCGTATCCTCCCGGCGCATGATGGTGCCTCTTGTTCCACGCGACGGGCGGGTGTCCCGACGCGCGCCTAGTTGACCGCGCATGTCGCCGGAGCAGCCTCGCACGCCGAAAATGCCCGTTCGCGACGTAGATCTCGCGATTGTCACGCCCATGGCCAACGAGGCGGCGACCGTCGAGCGATTCGTTACGGAGGTGCTCGCGGTCTGTGAACGCTTCCCGTTCGCGCGACTGCGCTGGTTCGTGATCCTCGATCGCGTCAGTACGGACACAACAGGGGAGCAGCTTCAGGACATCGCTGCGGGCGAACTGCGGCTCAAGGTCGTCTGGGCCCCGGAAAATCGAAGTGTTGTGGATGCCTATCTGCGCGGATATCGCGAGGCGCTCGCCTGGGGGGCCGACTGGCTGCTCGAACTGGACGCCGGTTTCAGCCACGATCCGCGGTCGATCCCGGCGTTCTTCAAGGCCCTTGCCGACGGCCATGACTGCGCGTTTGGTGTGCGCTTCGGGCTTGAGGGCGCGCGCTTCGATGGCAGCCTGAAGCGTCGGATCGTCAGCCAGGGCGGCACCTGGCTAGCGAACCGCATGCTCGGAACGAAAATGACGGACATGACCAGCGGCTTCGAAATTTTTACGGCGGACGCCCTGCGCGCGATTCTCGACGCTGGCATCGAGTCGCGTGGCCCGTTTTTCCAGACCGAGATTCGTACCCACGCCCACGAATTGAACTGGACGCAGGTCCCGATTCACTACCGATCGCCGAGCCACGCGATCGGCCGCAGTGCGCTCGCGGACGCCTTCGCCGGGCTGAAACGCCTTCGCGCACGGCGCAGGACCCTTCGCAGATGAAAACGGCACTCGTGGTGACGACCATCGGCGCGCCCAATGAGGCCATGCGCCGGCTTGCCGCGGGTTGCCGGGCGCACGACATCCACATGATCGTGATCGGTGATCGATCGAGCCCGCCCGATTTCAGGCTCGACGGCGCGGACTACTACGATCTCGAACGGCAGCGAGCAACGGGGCTGGCGACCGCGCTGGCCTGCCCGGAACGTCATTACGCGCGCAAGAACATCGGCTATCTGCTGGCGATGCGCGAAGGTGCCGAATGCATCATCGAGACCGATGACGACAATCTTCCGCTGCCGGCGTTCTGGGCGCCACGCACGCGCGGCCGGCGCGCGCGTCGGGTCGCCCGCGCTGGCTGGGTCAATGTGTATCGCTATTTCACTCAGGCCGCGATCTGGCCGCGCGGGCTGCCGCTTGCGTCGGTAAATGCCGGTGTCCCGGATCCGGAACCCGACTCAGAGCTCGACTGCCCGATCCAGCAGGGCCTAGCCGATGACAATCCCGACGTTGACGCGATCTATCGCCTGACCCGGCCGTTGCCGGTGCGTTTTGAACAGGCGACGCCGGTTGCGCTCGGTGACCGCGCCTTCTGTCCGTTCAATTCGCAGAACACGACCTGGTTTCGCGACGCGTTTGCGCTCATGTACCTGCCGGCATTGTGTTCGTTTCGTATGACGGATATCTGGCGTGGATTCATCGCGCAGCGGTTGGCCTGGGCGCGTGACTGGAGCGTGCTGTTTCATGCCGCGACCGTGGAGCAGGCGCGCAATGAACACGACCTGATGCGTGACTTCGCCGACGAGATCCCGGGCTATCTGCATAACGCCGCAATCGGCGCGATGCTCGATGAACTCCGGCTCTCCGGCTCGGCCGCCGGCATGGGCCGGAATCTTCGGCTCGCCTACGAGGGCATGATCTCGAACGGCTGGATCGAATCCGGCGAGCGTGTGCTGCTCGATGCCTGGCTGGAAGACCTGGCCGTGCTTGGTCTGGCCTGATAGCGGCTTCAGCGCGCGGCCTCGAGCGCCTCGTAGAGTTCAGCGGGCTGCATCGCTGCAAAGGCGGTTGCGGACTCGGTGGTAAATCCGCCGGCAAACTCGTGCCAGGCCAGTCCGCTGCTCCACACCGGCGCTTCGAACCGGCCCTGGAACGCGCGTTCGATGAGATAAATCCGCGCGTTCCGCAACACCAGATGGTAGGGCCGCTCACGCGCGTGCAGTGCCTCGATGGCGCTCCATGCGGTGTCGGCGTCGACAAATGTCTCTACCCGAACCGGATACGCATCGGCACCGCCGTTGTGTCGCCAGGTCGGCGACTCAATGGCCAGCGCGGCGTCGCTGGCGAAGGTCTGCAAGTGCAGCTGATTGACCGACGCCGAGGCGCCGTAGGCGTTATAGGCGATGCCGAATCCCGGAATGCGGACGGCGAGCGTGCCGGCAAGCGTGACCAGCCAGCCGAGATCGTCTTCGCGCAGAAACTGCTCGCGTCCGGCCGTGGGCGTCGGCACCAGCAGGCCATGCAGCGGTACAAACGGAAACTTGTTGTAGAGCAGGCCCGTTTCGCGTCCCGCGAGAACGCCCTGCCAGAGGATTTCCGGTTGCAAAAACGGCCGCGCGAAGTGAAAGCCGTCCGGGTTGAACGGCGCGCGCAGCTGATGGACCGGCTGTTCGGCCGCGCGGGCCGGGCGCAGGGCGCGCATGGGGTTGACGCAGATTCGCCAGGGACCGCATTCGCGCGTCCGCTGACAGACGGCGAATTCGCTGGCCTGCCTGCTCAGGGTGCTGAACACGGCGCGATCATCGGCCGACCCGGGCCATGCCGCACCGGCGGCCTCCGCGGCCAGCGCTGCATCGCGACGTTCGGCGAGCCGCGGCTCAAAGTCAGGCCACAGCCCGGGGTCGATCGCCGCGTTCGCGTGCACGAGGATCAGGGCGCCGAGGCTGTCGCGTGCCAGCAGCCGCTCCAGCCCGTCGATGAATCCGGCGCGCAGCGCATCGGACGATTGCAGAAGCGCGGGCAGCGCCGGGTGTGCGCTGTCGTTGGGCGCGCCCGCGTGACGATTCATGAGCCCTGAGCGGCGCGTGAACGCAGGGCGCCGGCAAGCTGCATGACAACGAACACGACGCCGGCCGCGAGCACGATCGTCGGTCCGCTGGGCCAGTCGAACGCGAAGGAGGCGGCAAGCCCGCCCAGCACCGAGACCACGCCGACGCCGGCCGCAATCAGCGCCATGCCTTCCGGGGTGCGCGCCAGCGCGCGCGCCGCCGACCCGGGCAGAATCAGCAGCGCGGTGATCAGCAACATGCCGACCACCCGCATGGCCACGGCCACGAGCGCGGCGATCAGCATCACGAACAGCCAGCGCAGCGCCACCACGCGCACACCCTCTACGGCGGCGAGTTCGCCGTGCACGACGGACGCGAGCAGTCCGCGCCAGGCCAGCGCCAGCGCAATCCCCACCGTGATCGTGATCGCGGCGATCCCTGCGAAGTCGGCCGGTCCGACCGCGAGCACATCGCCGAACAGGTAGCCGAGCAGGTCCACGCGCAGGTTGGTCTCGCGACTCGCCAGCACGATGCCGAGCGCGAGCGCCAGATGCGCGAGGATGCCGAGCAGGGTGTCGGAGGCGAACGCCGTGTGTTCCTGCAGCCACACCAGCAGGGCGGCAACGGCGATCATGACCAGCGCGACGCCCGCGGTCGGCGCCAGCCCGATCGCAAAACCCAACGTCACGCCCAGCAGCGCGGAGTGCGCCAGCGCGTCGCCGAAATAGGCCATGCGGCGCCAGACGACGAAACAGCCCAGTGGCCCGGCGACCAGTGCGACGGTCAGTGCGGCAGCCAGCGGCCAGACCCAGAACTCAGTCATGGCCGTCCTCCACGACGCGTCCGTGCACGTCGTGCTGGTGGTCGTGGTGATGCCGGTAGACGGCCAGCGCGGCCGGCGCCGGCTCGCCAAACAGCGCGAGATATTCCGGATGACGGCTCACGGCTTCCGGGTGTCCGGTACAGCAAACATGCGAGTTCAGGCACACGACCTCGTCGGTCTTGGCCATGACCAGATGCAGGTCGTGGGAGATCAGCAACACGCCACAGCCGAGTTCATCGCGCAGCGCGGCGATCAGTTCGTACATCTCCAGCTGTCCGGTCAGATCGACCCCCTGCGCCGGTTCGTCGAGCACCAGCAGGTCGGGGCGCCGGAGCAGCGCGCGGGCGAGCAGCACGCGTTGCAGTTCGCCGCCGGAGATGCGGTAGAGGTCGGCGTCGATCAGATCGTCGACGTCGACGCGAGCGAGCGCGGCGACACAGGTATCACGATCGGCACGCATCGTCAGGGTCAGGAATCGTGCGACGGTCAGCGGCAGCAGCGGTTCGGCGGTGAGCCGCTGGGGGACGTAGCCGATGCGCACACCCGCGGCGCGATGTACTTTGCCCGCGTCGGGCGGCGTCAGCCCGAGCAGCACGCGCGCGAGCATGGTCTTGCCCGCACCGTTCGGGCCGATCACCGTGACGATGCGCCGCCGCGGCACGGCCAGACTCACGCCGTCGAGAATGCGTCGGCCCGCGCGGCTCAGCCGCACGCCGCGCGCCTCGATCAGAAATTGATCGGCCATCGCGCAGTGGACAGTGGGGGGCTTTGGTGTGTGCGGGCGGCAGGCATGGCTGGGTCGGGATCAACGGGGAAACCAGTCGGAGCCGGGCAGACGCGCAGGCATTGCAACGCAGTATTACCCGGAATGGCAGGCCGAAAAAGGGTCTCGCGAGTTCGGCGTCGCACTGGTCATTATATCGGCGAAGTTTTTGCCCTCGCCCTTCCTGTGGGCCGTTCTGGAGCCGTGCGGGCGCCGCGACCGCAGGGACGGCTTCTACGGTTCGAGGACTGTGTTGCGCCGCTTGCCAATGGAATGACCGTCGCCTTCACGACGCGCCTTGCCCTCGAACCGTAGGAACCCTCAGGAATGACAGATCACTGCGGGACAGGACACTAGGCCGACAGAGCCGCAACGACCTGTGCCGCGGCCCGGGTGACCGAGAACTCCCGCTCGAACAGCGCCCGGCATCGGTCCGGTAGCGACCCGTCGGTCTCGATCTGCTCGAGCAGCCGGTCGGCAAAGGCAAGCAGATCGTCGATGCGATGGGTCTCGCAGACCTGTCCGACCTGCTCCGTGCGGATGACTTCAGCCAGGTCGTTTCCGGCATTGAGGCTGGCCAGCACCGGAAGTCCGCTTTGCATATAGGTCAGGAACTTCCCGGGGATGTTGTGCGACCGGTGGCGGGGGTCCAGCGCGACCAGGCCGGCGCTGCACTGTCGGTACAGGTCGGGAATCTCGTCGGGGTCGATTTCGTCGAAGAACAGGGCGTTGTCGAGATCCCGGTCACGGCAGACGCGTTTCAGGCGCGCGCCATCGCTGCCGCGGCCGACGAACACGAATCCGACGTCCGGACGCAGGCGCATCCGCTCCGCGAGATCGACGAGGATGTCCATCCCCTGCGCAACGCCCATGTTGCCCGCATATACAAAGATCCTTCGTCCGGCCAGTGCGGTTTCATCGATCCGGATGCGACAGCGCAGCTGCGCTGGCTGGTCCAGCCAGTTCTGCAAAACCTCCAGTGTTCGCCCCGGGCTGCGCATCCAGTCTGCAAAATAGCGCCGGTTGCCCGCCGTCTGGACGCCGATCACGTCGGCGACCGAGTACTGGTAGCGGGCTACGGTGCTCAGCAGCCGGTAGGGAAGCCCCCGCCCCATGAGACCCATGTCGACCGCCCATTCCGGAAAGATATCGCGAATGATCAGGTAGCCTTTGCACCCGCTGGATTTCTTCAGCGCACTCGCCATGGGGCCATGGAAGATCGATGGTGCGTACCACACGACCCCATCCCAGCGCTCATCTGCGACAGGGCTGGCACGCAGGCTTCGCAGCATCGCGAACGGCATCCGGAATTCGGCCAGCGTGCGGCGGACGTAGCCGATGTCCTTGGTTCTTGGTGCCCGCAGCCGAACGACACGGACGCCATCGATGTGTTCGACGGTCCAGCGCGCGGATTGGCCCGGGGCCGGGAGCATGACGGTCGCTTCGTGACCTTGTCGCACCAGTTCCCTGGAAAGGTCGCGCAGTTGCACCGCACCGGAGGTGCGCAGCGGCGGGTAGGTGTCGGCGATCAACGCGATGCGCATCGCAGCCGACTCAGTATTTCCTCCAGACCACGCGCTTCACGTAGTCGGTGTAACTGTGCACGATGCGCAACACCTTTTCGCTGACGTTCGGCATGCCGTAGTCGGCAACCAGTCGCAGCCCGCGTCCGTCGCCACGCGGCTGGGTTTCCAGAATGGACAGGCCCTGGCGTACCCGATCGACATCGAGCCCGACCATCATGACCGCGGCTTCCTCCATGGCTTCGGGTCGCTCGTGTGCCTCTCGAAGGTTCAATGCCGGAAAATTCAGGATCGACGACTCTTCGCTGATCGTCCCGCTGTCCGACAGAACTGCTCTCGCGTGGATCTGGAGCTGAACATAGTCCAGAAAGCCCAGTGGCTTCATCAGGCGCACCTGCGCATGAAATTGCACGCCGGCCTCGTCGATGCGCCTGCGGGTGCGCGGATGTGTTGACACCAGCACCGGCAGGGCGTGGTCGTCGGCGAGCGCATTCAGGATGCTCGCCAGCTTCTCCAGACCGTGATCCGAATCGACGTTTTCCTCGCGGTGCGCGCTCACGACGAAGTACTGGTGCCGCTCAACGGCGAGGCGCCGGAGCGCGTCGGATGCCGTGATCCGCGGCATGTAGTGGTGCAGCACTTCGTACATCGGGCTGCCGGTCCTGATGATCTGGTCCGCTGGCAGCCCTTCGCGCAGCAGATTTTCCCGCGCGATCGAGCTGTAGGTCAGGTTGACATCCGCGGTGTGGTCCACGATGCGCCGGTTGGTTTCTTCCGGAACGCGCTGATCGAAGCAGCGGTTTCCGGCCTCCATGTGGAAAATCGGGACCTTGCGGCGCTTCGCCGGTATGACCGCCAGACAACTGTTCGTGTCGCCCAGTACCAGCATCGCCTCGGGTTTGACCTGCTCCAGAACCCTGTCGATGGCGGTGATCACGTTGCCGATCGTGTTGGCCGCTCCCGTGCTTCCTTCCGTGCTGTTCAGAAAGAAGTCCGGCTTGCGAATCTCCAGATCGTCAAAGAATACCTGGTTGAGTTCGTAGTCGAAGTTTTGCCCTGTGTGCACGAGGACATGATCGCAATGTCGATCCAGCAGGGCGATCACGCGTGACAGCCGGATGATCTCCGGGCGGGTGCCAACCACGGTGATGATTCTGAGTTTCTTCATGATGGATCAGGGTGCTGCGACACGTTTCAGGCTGCGACTTTGCGTGCTTGCACGGACTGCGTGCGTGGAGACAGAACCTGGCTCCGACCGGTCCCGGTGTCGTTGGCCGCAACGGGTCAGGATCACTCCTCGGGCTCCACATACTCGCCGCGTACCGCGGCCTCGATAAAACGCAGCTTCATCAGCAATGCCTGCATGCCGGGTACGTCCAGGCGGGTGGTGTTGTGAGAGGTGTATTCGACTGACTCGGAGATGGTGACTTCCCCCTGTTCGACGAATTTTCCGTAGTTCAGGTCGCGCAGGTCAGGCGGGATGCGAAAGTAGTTGCCGAGATCCTGCGCCGACACCATTTCCTCGCGGCTGAGCAGCACCTCGAACAGCTTTTCGCCGTGGCGAGTGCCGATGATGTTGATGGCGTGTTCAGGCACATCAAGCAGCCGGGTAAGTGCCCTGGCAAGCGTTTCGATGGTGGCGGCGGGCGCCTTCTGTACGAAAATCTCGCCCGGGTTGCCGTGCTCGAACGCAAACAGAACCAGGTCCACCGCGTCGTCCAGCGTCATCATGAAACGGGTCATCGCAGGATCGGTGATGGTCAGTGCTTGTCCTGCGCGAATCTGGTTCGTAAACAGGGGGATCACCGAGCCACGTGAGGCCATGACGTTGCCGTAGCGGGTCACCGTGATGACGGTGTCACCGCTGGATCGGGACTTTGCGACGGCGACCTTCTCCATCATGGCCTTGGTGATGCCCATGGCGTTGATCGGGTAGACGGCCTTGTCGGTGCTGAGACAGATCACGCGGCTGACGCCGCAATTGATCGCGGCCTCGAGCACGTTTTCCGTGCCCAGTACGTTGGTCTTGACCGCCTCCAGCGGATGAAACTCGCAGGACGGCACCTGCTTGAGCGCGGCTGCATGAAAGATGAAATCAACCCCACGTGTAACATTCAGGACCGACTGGTAATCGCGCACATCGCCCAGGTGAAATTTCAGCCTGGGGCTGTCGTAGAGCTTGCGCATGTCATCCTGTTTCTTTTCGTCTCGGCTCAGGATGCGAATCTCGCGCAGGTTCGAACCGAGAAATCGTCGGACAACGGCGTTACCGAACGACCCGGTGCCACCGGTGATCAGCAGGGTTCTTGAATCAAACATGGGTTCGAAGGGGTGACGTAGGCTCAGGTGTTGGAGCGGGGCGGTCATGCCGCAGAATGAACATGCGGTATCGTAGCCGCCGATGGTAACCCGGGGCCGGGGGCGCATGCAGCGGCCAGGCCAGTACACACCATGAAGAGGCTCCCGTTGATGTCGCGTGTCTGGGTCGTTCCCCTGATTCTTGCACTGGTAGGCGCGGCCGCTGCGGAGCCACCAATCCAGGTCGTCGCAACGATTCGACCGCTGCACTCGATCGCCGTGGCCGTGGCCGGCGAAAGCACGTCCGTGAGCTTGCTGCTGCCGGGTGCCGTTTCGCCGCACCACCTGCAACTCAAGCCATCGCAGGCGCGCGCGCTGGATGCCGCCGATGTCGTGGTCTGGGTCGGGCCGGCGCTGGAAACGGCGCTCGCGGGCAGTATCGCGCGGCATCCGGGCCAGACCGCCGTGGCCTTGCTCGAAACCGAAGGCGTCTCGCTGCGTCGCGCCGGGGATTCCGCCGCCGAGGTGGATCCGCACGCCTGGCTCGACCCTGCGAACATGGCCGCGCTGGCTCGCGTGCTGGCCGACCAATTCGCCCGGCGCGATCCGGTGCACGCTGCCGCGTACCGGGCGAATGCCGAGCGTGTTGAACAGGAACTCGCGGCGCTCGATGCGCGTGTGCGCACCCGGCTCGAGCCGCTGCGTGGGCGGCCGTTCGTGACCTTTCACGACGCCTTTGCCTACTTTGCCGCGCGCTATGGGCTTGCCGTTGCCGCCAGCGTGACGCTGGATGCCGATCGCCCGCCAACCGCCGGGCACCTCGCCGAACTGCGCAGGCTGTTCGAGTCCGACGGCGCGCGCTGTCTGTTCACCGAGCCGCAGTTTGCGCCGCGCATCGCCGAACGGCTGACCGCCGGGCTCGAAGTACACCGCGCCGAACTCGACCCGCTGGGATACGACATCGAGCCCGGTGCGCAGCTCTACGCCCGACTGCTGGAAGGGATCGCCGATACCGTCGCCAGCTGCCTGGCAGGCCGTTGAAGTTCTCGTTTCAACAGCCGGTTGCGCGGGTTCGTCAGCGCATTGCGGTCGCCAGCACCAGCGCGAGTGCGATTGCACCCGGCAGCGCCTGAATCCACAGGATGCTCTGCTTCGCGGTCAGGGCGCCGAAGATGCCCGCGATAATGACGCATGCGAGAAAGAACACGAGCACCGGCGTACCGGCGCGTGCATCGAGCAGGCCCCAGACGAGCCCGGCGGCGAGGAAACCGTTGTAGAGACCCTGGTTCGCGGCGAGTGCCGCGGCGCCATCGGTGACCTCACGCGACAGCCCGAAAATGCGCCGCCCGACCGGGCGTTTCCACAGGAATATCTCCAGCACCAGAAAGCCGAGATGCAGCACGGCGACGATGGCGACTGCGATCCGGGCGAGCCACTCCATGGTCGTGCGGGACTCCGGTTTCAGCCGGCGGCGCGCTGCGCGCTGCCGCGGCGGGCGCGTACGGCCGCGGCCAGTGATTCGAGCAGCGGTTCGGTCGCATCCCAGGCGAGGCAGGCGTCCGTGATGCTCTGGCCGTAGCAGAGGTCCTGGCCCGGCACGACATCCTGCCGTCCGCCAACCAGATGGCTTTCGATCATCGCGCCAATGATGCGGCCGTCACCGCTGGCGACCTGCGCGGCGACATCCGCGCCCACATCGACCTGGCGTTTCGGGTCCTTCTGCGAATTCGCGTGACTGAAGTCGATCATCAGGATCGGGTCCAGCCCGGCGGCTTCGAGCTGTGTGGCGGCGTCGTTGACGGAGGCCGCGTCGTGGTTCGGCCCGCGTGCGCCACCGCGCAGGATGATGTGGCAGTCGGTGTTGCCGGTCGTCGAGAAGATCGCCGAATGCCCCTGCTTGGTCAGCGACAGAAACACATGCGGACGCGAGGCCGCGCCGATGGCGTCGATCGCCACGCGCAGACCGCCGTCGGTGCCGTTCTTGAACCCGACCGGGCAGGACAGGCCCGAGGCGAGTTCGCGATGAACCTGCGATTCGGTCGTGCGTGCACCGATCGCACCCCAGCTGATCAGGTCCGCGACATACTGCGGCGTGATCAGGTCGAGGAACTCCGTGGCCGCCGGCATGCCCATGCGGTTCAGGTCGCTCAGCAGCTTGCGCGCGAGCTGCAGCCCCAGATTGATATGAAAGCTTTCGTCGAGGTCCGGGTCGTTGATCAGCCCCTTCCAGCCGACCGTCGTGCGCGGCTTTTCGAAATACACGCGCATGACGATCTCCAGATCGCCGGCCAGCCGGTCGCGCACGCGCTTGAGGCGTTTCGCGTAATCGATCGCCGCGACCGGATCGTGGATCGAGCACGGCCCGACGATCACGAGCATGCGGTCGTCCTCGCCGTGCAGGATGCGGTGGATGCGCTCGCGTGTGTCGTGAATCAGGGTCGCCGCCTCGTCGCTGACCGGAAATTCGGCATGCAGCGTTTCGGGCGGGACGACTTCCTTCAGCGAGACGATGCGGACATCGTCGGTCTGGTAACGCACGGCGGCCATGGTGTTGCGGCAACAAGGGGGATTCAGGAACTTTGATGGTAACCCGGCGCCCCGATTGCATCCAGTTGAATGCGCCGATGGTGGCGTTTGACCGGGACTATTGCGCGCGGCCGGGTCCGGTCAGTGCGCGGAATCGAGTGCCGCGAGCAGTGCCGTGCGCAGGCGCGGAAACTCGTCCTGCGGTTCGGCGTACCGGGCATAGCGCAGGCGCTCCAGGTGGTTGCGCAGCTCCTGCCGATGCGGCAGCTCGCGCCCGAACCACTGGCCGAGCGTGCGTGCCGCCGATCCGGTCAGCAGGGCGGCGTGCAGTTCGCGGGCGTCTGCGCTGCCACGGACGCGTCTGCGCAGCGCGCGCTGTTCGTGCCACCGCCGGACACTCGGCGCGAGCGCCAGTGCCGCGACATACAGTCCAAGCACCAGCGCGATCAGCGCCAGTCCACCCGGCACGCGCCCCGCGCGCGGGTCGATCACGGTCACTGTGTCGCCGCCGGTCGCGAGGTTTTCCAGGCGCCCGGTCGTGGCGTCCACATACGGCAGGCGCAGTCGCGGGAGTTTCAGTTCGCCGCCGCGCAGCAGGCGCAGCGGGATGTCGAGCCGGGCGGTCTCTTCGGTGCTCACAGGGCCGCGCGTGATCGAAAACGCCGGCGCCAGCACCTCGATGGCGTCGGCCTGCGGCGGATTGAGTGTGAACATCTGGCGCAGGGTCGTCTCGGTGAGCCCGGCGCCGTGCAGGCGCACGCGCCAGACCGCGGGCTCGCCGAGCCGGGCCGTGGGCGGGTCCAGCTCGGACTCCAGCGCGACGGGCCCCACCGGCACCCAGGCCGGCACGAAGCCGGGCAGGGGCTGAACGGCGACACCGAATGCGCGCGGCTGGATTAGTCGTCGTCCGACCACGGCGTCCTGGCTGCGGACTTCAATCGGCGGAAACTCCACCTCGAAACCCGAGGCCGCGAGCACCGTGAGGGCGTGGCGCAATACGACGGTTTCGCGGCCGTCGCGGGCGCCGGGCCTTTCGGTCTCCAGGGCGCGGGCGTGATACGCGCGTGTGCTCGGCAGGAGCATCTGTGCGTCGAGCTTGCGGGCCGCGGCCGAAATCACCACCTGCAGCTCGAAGGTCTCGCGCTCCATGCGTGCATCCGCACGGCCCACCGCAGCGCCGCCGCTGGCCCGCGGTACGACGCGCGGTTCGATGCGCAGATCCCCCGCGGGCGGTGCCACCTCGAACGTGAGGGGGCCGCGCGTGACGCCGTCGAACTCGAACGCCGGGATGGTCAGTTGTCCGGCCCGCCGGGCGAACAGACGCACGCTCAGGGTCTGCACGATCACGCGTTCACCGAACTCGCCGACGCCGCTGCCACGCGAGAACTCCGATGGTTCCTGAAAGAAGTCGTCGGCGGGAATGCGCTTGAGGTCGAGGTCGTCCAGCGACCCCGGTGCGTCGCTGGCGCGGAAGTACAGCGTCACGGACTGGCCGACCTCCAGTACCCGGCGGCTGGGTTCCAGCGTGAATTCGCCCCGGGCCGGAAACGCCAGGGCCGCGAGCCACGCGAGTGCCAGCCAGCGCCTCATTTGCGCTCCGCGTCGACCAGCTCGCGCAGCATCTGGCCGGGCTCGTCACGCACGAACTCGAGCTTGCGCCGGGCCGCGCGCAGTTCCGCAGTCGACGCGCCCTGAACGACGGTGCCCGAGTGCGCGATCCCGCGGCCAATCGCCCAGCCGCCCGCGGCGTCCGCCTCGATTGCCAGCGGGCCGAGCTCGCCGGCCGGGTCCTCGCCGAAGCCCGGCGGCGTGTTGTCCTGCGGCAGGTTCTGCGCCTCGGCCGCGCGTCCCGGCCGGTTCGGGTCGTTCGGTGCCGCCTGCGGCAGCTGTTGCAGGATCATCTGCAGGTTGTGGCGCAGTGCACTGTCGGCCGGGTTCAGCAGCAGGCCGGCGAGCCAGGCCTCGACCGCCGCGCGCGGGTCGCCGCCGGCATATTCCGCATTGCCGAGGTTGTAGAGCGCCGCCGCGCGATTGCGGTCTTCCTCGGCCAGCAGCGCCGCGGTGGCGAACTGCTCCGCGGCCGCGCCCCAGGCACCGCGTCGGTAGGCCGCCGCGCCTTCACCAAAACGCGCGGTGAAGCCCTCGATCCGGTGGTAGCGCAACTGGGCGTTCGCGTAGTCCTGGCCGCGATAGGCATCCCAGGCCGCGACCTCGGCTTCGCTTGCGTCCGCGCCCGTGCTCGCGCCAAGGCCCGCAGCCAGCGCAAGTCCGGGCACGAGGCGGCGCAGCCGGCCGGGCTCGATGTGTGCCGCGCCCAGCAGCAGCAGCGCCAGCACCAGCCAGAGCCGGGCCGCCGGCTGGCCGCGGGTCGTCGCGGAGTCTTTCGCAGTCTGTTCATCGCGTTCGGCCGCGGCGTCCACGGCGGCCACCCAGCTCTGCGTGTCGTCGAACCCGAAAACGCGCGCATCGGTGAGCGTGCGCAGATTGGTCTGCAAGGCGGGCGGTGCCAGCGCGACGATCGGTTGACCCGTGCCGCGCAGGCGATCGGCGGCCAGTCCTACACCCAGGGCGCGGTCGGCGCCGCGCGGCAGCTGGTGCGCGAGCAAGGCGATCGCCGGCCTGCGCTCGCCTGCGATGGCATTGGCCAGCGCGAGCGCGGCGCCCAGTCCCGCGGCCGGATCCTCGGCGTCGATGGAAAGAAACACATCCACGGCGACATCCGCGAAATGCGCGACTAGCGCCGGATCGATGGTTTCCGGCAGCAGCACGCCCGCGTCCGCGGCGTAGGCGATCAGCGCAAAGCGGGCGCCGCGCATCTGCGCGGTGAGATCGGCCAGCGCGATGCGGGCCTGTTCGTGAAAGCTGGGTCCGAAGCGGTCCGTCGACGGGTCGCTGGCATCGAGCACCACGATCACCAGCGCGCCGCGCGCCGAGGCGCTGACGCCGGGTTCGCTGTCGCCGGCCGGACGGCTCGGCCCGGCGGCGGCAATGGCCAGCGCGAGCCAGCCCAGCCACCAGGCCCAGACGCGCCAGGCGCGCGTCCGCGTGTGGTCGCCGATGACCGCCCAGGGCAGCAGCGCGGTGTCTGCGTAGCGCAACGCCGGGTCGGCCTTGCGACGCCACCAGAACGTCAGCGCGGCCGGGACCAGCGCCAGCGCGACGGCGACGGGGAAGTCGAGCCGCAGGTCGCCGCCGATCATCGCGCGAGGCGCCGGATGCGCGCGACCGCGGCCAGCACGAGCAGCGTCGCGGCCGCCCACACGAGCGGCGGATACCACTCGATCTGCGCTCGCTGCGTCGGCGCGCGCTGTACCAGGGGCTCGAGTGCGCCGACCGTCGCGATCACGGCGTCCAGGTCCGCGCCGCTGCCGGCCTGAAACCAGCGCCCGCCGGTGTCAGCGGCGAGCCGGCGCAGGTCGTAGCCGGCGCCGGTTTCGGGTGGCGGTCGGGCGCTGACCCGGATCACGTACACCGGCACGCCGGCGGCGCGGGCCAGGGCGCCGGCCTCGGCCAGCGACAGCTCGCCGGCATTCTGTTCACCGTCGCTGAACACCAGCAGGGCCGGACGCGGGCCGTCGGCACCCGTGATCTCGCGCAGCGCGAGCCCGATGCCGTCGCCGATCGCCGTGTCGTCGCCGCCGAGCCCGGCACGCAGGCGTTCGATCATGGAAAGCGCCACATCCGCATCGTGGGTCATCGGCAGGAAGGTCGCCGCGCGCGTGGCGAAATTCACCAGCGCGAACTCGTCGCCACGCCGTGCACCGACGAACCGCGCCAGCGTTGCGCGCAGCACCTGCATGCGCGAGGCGGGCGCGTCGCCGAGCCGATAGTCGCGGATCGACATGCTCTGCGAGCTGTCGACGACCATGACGATCTGCCGGCTCGCGACCGGCGGGGCGAGCCAGTCGCCGACGGTCTGCGGGCGCGCCAGCGCGACGGCGAGCAGGCTGAAGCCCAGCGCGGCGGCCAGTGAGCCGCTGCGTCGCGGCGCGACGCTGCGCTGCGCGACGCCGAGCCGATCCGCGAACGGATGGCGCAGCAGTGGCCGGCGCCCGACCGGACCGGCGCCGACTGCGCGCAGCGCCAGCCACGGCAGCACACCCAGCGCGAGCCACCACGGTTCGGCGAAGCTCACAGTCGCGCGACCGCGCCACGCAGGCGATCCATTGCGGCCGGCTCCACGGTCGACGGGTAGCGCAGTGCGTCGAGGCTCGCGACCAGTTCGCGCCACACGGCGGCGTCGATGTCCTGCGGTGGATCGTCGGCGTCCAGCTGCGACCGGGCGAAGCGCCGGCGCAGTCCGGCAGCGGTCGCGAATGCGGCCTGGCGTGCGCCGGGCGCATCGTTCCCGGCGGCGTTGAGTGCGCGCTGGATCCCGCGGCGCCAGGCCGTGCGACGGCGCCACCACAGAACCACGGCGACGATCAGCACGGCTGCGATGCCGGCCAGGATCGCTGGTTCCGTGATTGCGAAGCCCGGCGCGGCGGCGAGCGGGTCCTCGGCCGAAGCCGTCGCGGGGCCGCGCGGCTCGATGATGTCGCGGATCAGCGTGAGGTCGGGTTCCATCGCAGCAGCTGGCAGAGGCGTTCGGCACAGTCGATCCCGGGCGCGAACCAGTGCAGCACCACGCCATGGCGGGCCAGGCGTCGGCCTGCGCGTTCGCGCTGTGCGGCCAGTTCGCCGGCGGTGGTGGCCTGCACGGCGGAATCCCCGGTCGCAAGGGTCATGGGGACTGCGTCTGCATCGCGGCCGAACCGCTGCTGGCCGACGTCGGGCAGCGCGTATTCGGCGGCGTCCTGGATACCGACCGCGCGCAGGTGGGTGCGCCGCGCGAGTTCGGCAAGCGTGGCCTCCGGCACGGCGTCGAGAAAGCGCCAGTCACTGGCGATCAGCACGAACGCACCGGCCGGTACACGCCGCGCAAGTGCCTGCAGGGCACTGGCGAGTGCCCGTCCGCCATCGTCTGCGAGCGGCGGGGCGGGTTCGGCGAGTCGCGCCAGCCAGCGTGCCAGGTGCGCGTCGCCGGTGCGTGGTGGCACCGGGTCGATGCGGCCGCCGGCATCGGCGCGCTCGCCGCCCACCGCAAAGCCATGCCGCGCCGCCGCAATCCCGAACAGGGCGCTGACGCGCGCGGCCTGTGCGAGCTTGAGGCCGCCGCGGGTGCCGAAGCGCATGCTCGAGCCGGCGTCGCAGACGGCATAGGCGCTCGGCAGCTGTTCTTCTCGATAAACGCGCACGATCGGCCGACCCAGCCGCTGGCTGGCACGTGGATCGATGCGACGCAGTTCGTCGTCGGGCTGGTAGGGGCGCAGCTCCTCGAGTTCCAGGCCGCTGCCGGTGATGCGCGCGAGCCGGTCGCCATGTGCGGCGGCCTCGATCCAGGGCGGACTCTGCGGCGGGAAGTCGCAGCCGCGCGCGAGTGCGCGCAGCCGTGCGAGATCGGCCGGGCCGAGCATTGGAGTGGCGTAGGGATCGCTTGCCGTCTGCATGCATGCACGCGTGGCGCGGAACTGGGCAGAAGCTTAGCAGTTTGTCGAAACGCACCCATCCGTCATGGCGCGCGGATCGCCGATCGAGTCGTGGGTTGCGTCTGGAAGCTTGTCGAAGACAAAGGCCATTTCAACGGCGCAACCGAAAAGCGCGGTTTGCGTCCAAGGTATTCCTGTCTCTCGATCACAACCGCTCGCTAAAGCGCGATGCTGATCTGTGCCGCGAGTTCATGGCTGGTGCGCAGGTCCGCGTCCTCGTCGGTCTGTGCCAGGCCACGGCGAAAGCGCCCGCGCATGAATTCCACGCGTGCGCTGACGCGTTCGCTGGCAAGCCAGCTCAGACCGACCCCGAACCGCCGTCGCGGTTCGTCCTCGATCTCCGCGCTGCCTTCGGCACGCAGCGCCAGTGACAGCTGCGGCGTGGCGAACCACGCAAGTTCGACGTTCCAGGCGCGCGGTTGGTTGCGGTCGTCGTCGAAGTCCGCCAGCCGGTCGAGTGCCCGGACGAATTCGGCGCTGATCTCGAAGGCGTCGAATTCCACGAGCAGGTGCGCGGCGGCCACATCGACCCGGCGCGGATAACGGTCGCCTTCGTCGGCGTAGAAGCCGGCGTCGGAATCCGCCAGATCGGACTGATAGCCGAGCCCCAGCGTCACGCCGTCGAACGGCTCGGCGACGAACGCCAGGCCCCAGTCGTCGCGGCCATGTCGGCCGCCGCCTTCGCGACGCGCTTCACCGCGATAGCCGAACAGCGTCAACTCGGTGCCAGCCGCCGGTTTCCAGCTCAGTGCCACGCCAGGCGCGACGGTCTCGCCGAACTCCAACACCGGGCCGATGATGAAGTGGCTGTAGAACTCGCTGAGCGCGGTGTCCTGTTTGCCGGCGCTGAGTTCGAACGGCCCGCCGAGCAGGGCCACGACCGCCTCGTCGATGCCATGGCGACCGAGGTCCGGGTCATATTCGTAAACGACCTCGGCTTCGAGCCATTCCGCCGGCGTGATCTCGGCGGCAATCTGCAGCGACTGACCGTTGTCCTGTTCGCGCACATGACCGTGCGGATTGTCGGTGCTTGTGCGGCGTCGTTCGGTCTCGAATTCAACCAGTGCCGTGACCGTGAGCCAGTCGTAGATCTCATGGCGTATGCCGGCCTCGCGGCGTTCCTGCGGCGTGCGGTAGAACCGCTGCGGTTCGCTGCCCGGCTCATCGTTCGCGTGCGTCGCGTTCGCGATCATCCAGAGCAATGCCGCCGCGGCTGCGTACAGCGTGCGTGTCGGTCTTGCCCGGAACGGCGTCTCGAAGGGTTGTTTCATGCAGATACTTTAGCGAAGCTCTGATCAATCCGTCCCGGATTGCCAGAGCAGCGAAACCGAAAAAGTGTCATTTTTCGCTTTCTCTCATTTTCAACGTCTTACGTCCGTTGAAAATGGCGGCACTTCCCTGTGCCGCGGGAAACTCTGAATTGTTCAGAGTTTCCTTAGGTTGTCGCGTGGGGTTGTGCATGTACAGGCCCGTGGAAACGAAAAAATGGCCTGCGTCCGGAAGGGGCGGACACAGGCCGATGCGGGAGATTGGTAGGGCCCTGGCGCGTCGAGAGAGTGCTGTCTGTGGGGACGGCGGTCTCGGACATTGCCGTGGCATTTGATGACTGATGCTGTGGGGGGACGTCGGATGGGGCACTTCCCTGTGCCGTGACGATTCACGAATCGGTACGGGAATCAATCGTCCTCTTCGTCTTCCTCGTCGTCGTCATCCTCGCCTTCCTCCTGGTCTTCTTCTTCATCGGCCTCGGGTTCGGTGAAGAAGCGGTCGACGAGTTCCTCGCGATCCTCGGTCTCGGCGTCGTTGTAGCCGACGATGACGCCAATACCCGGCGCATAGAACTTGCTCTCGAAGATGCCCGGTTCGAGCGGGGTGAAGTTCGAGGTCTGCACACAGTCGCCGACGCAGTCGACGAACGGCGAGCTCTCCGATGCCGCGGTGCTGATCACCGTTGCGGCATCCTCGGCATCGCCGAGCGCCCATTCCTCGCGATAGCTCACGCCGGCCATCGGCATGGCCTGCATGACGATGCCGGCCTTGGCGCCGTCGACACCGGCCTTGAACGAACCGTCGAGATCGGTCAGCTCGCCGTCCTCGAAGTTGCGCGCGATCTCGCCGAAGTACCAGACGCTGCCGTCGATGTGCTGTGCGAACCAATCGGTGGTGTCTTCGACGAGTTCGCCGTCCTCGCTCACCGTGTCACGCACGACGAGACAGGTCACGCCGAGAATCTCGACCGTTTCATAGGTGTTGGTCACGACGATGGTCTCGTCACCAGCCTCGTAGACGCGCGTCCAGCCTGGGGTCAGCGGGAAATACGGATTCGGCTCGACGGTGTCGCCAATCGCGAGCGGATCGACGAAGTTCGCCGGATCGATCTGTGGATCGTAGGCGTTCTCGCCGACCAGTCCGCAGAGGTCCAGGCGGGAGAAATACTGCACACGGCATTCGTCGATCGCAGCGTCCCGCTCGGGCTTGGAGTCGGCCACGCACTCGGCGTGTGCAGCTGGGTCGGCGAGATTTTCGCACTGCGCGCGCGTGAGATAGTAATCGTCCTTGGCGTCCTCCTTGCAGGCCTTCAGTTGCAGCTTGGCCGTGGAAGTACAGATGCCGTCGGCGAATGCGGGCGGGATGGCGATGAGCAGGCCGGCGGCGACGAGTGCACAGCCGAGCGTGGTGCGTTGAAGCGGTTTCATGACACGGTTCCTCATGTGACTGAATCGGGTCGAGCCGGGGTCGATGCGGTTGCCCAGGCTCGTGATCAATTCTTCACACCGCGCATTGCCATGCGCTTGCCCGAACATTACCGCACCGTAATGTCGGCGGCGATCCGAATCGCTATGCTGTAGGCATGCATCTTTTACTGATCGAAGACGACCTGCGCGCGGCCGAGTACCTGGTCAAGGGGCTTGGCGAGTCGGGTCATGTCGTCGATCACGCGAAGGATGGCGATGACGGTCTGCACCTCGCGTTGACCGGGAGTTACGACGTCATCATCTGTGACCGCATGCTGCCGAAGCGTGACGGGCTTGCGATCGTGCGCATGCTGCGGGCCGATGCCAACCAGACACCGGTGCTGGTGTTGTCGGCGCTCGGCGAGGTGGATGATCGTGTCGCCGGTCTGCGCGCCGGAGGGGACGATTATCTGGTCAAGCCGTACGCGTTTTCAGAACTGCTGGCGCGCATCGACGCACTGGCACGGCGTGCCCAGCCGGATACGACGACCGAACGCCTGCACGTCGGCGACCTGGAGCTCGATCTGCGCATGCAGACCGCGCGGCGCGGGGACCGTGCGATTCGCTTACAGCCGCGCGAGTACCGTTTGCTGGAATACCTCATGCGTCAGGCCGGTCGTGTCGTGACGCGCACGATGTTGCTGGAAAACGTCTGGGATTTCAGTTTCGATCCTCAGACCAATGTGATCGACGTGCAGGTCAGCCGGCTGCGTTCGAAGATCGATCGCGGATTCGACAGTCCACTTCTGCATACGGTGCGCGGAGCAGGCTATCGCCTGGGCACGAATGCGTAGCCTGCTGCGCAGCAGCGCGCTGCGTCTCGCGCTCAAATACACGCTGATCTACGCGATCGCGGCCGCGGTGCTGCTTGGCGCAACCGTCTGGTATGCCGGGCGCGGAGTGGATGACGCGGTCACCGCAGCGCTGGTCAACACGCTTGGCGATCTGGATGCCGCGTATCGACAGGGCGGGCATGCAGCCGTGTCCGCGAGACTTGCGCGGCACGAGAAAGCCGAGGCGGAGGAAGGCCAGTACTTCGCGCTCGTCGATGCCGAGGCTGAATGGATTGCCGGCAGTTTCGTGCGCTGGCCGGGCGAGGCCGATATCGAGCCCGACTCTCGCGTGCACCAGGTCTGGATCGACGAGGAGGACCTGCCGGGTGTGATCGAAGACCAAGCGTACTGGCCGGCCATCAGTGGCGCATTCGCCGATGGCAGCCGCGTGCTCGTCGCGCAACCCGTCGAACAGGCCGAGGGCCTGCGTGAAGCCGCGGACGTTCTCATCGAAGGCATGGCCATGGGGATACCGCTTATGCTGCTGATGGGGATCACGCTGGCACTGGCGTTCGAAAGGCGCATGCGTTCGATAGACCGCACGGCGGCGAGCATCATGGCCGGCGACCTTGGCCGCCGGGTGCCGGTGTCCGTACGCAACGACGAGTTCGACAACCTGGCCCGGCGCCTCAATTCGATGCTCGAACGCATCCAGCAGCTGGTGCGCGGCATTCGCACGGTCACCGACAACATCGCGCACGATCTGCGCACACCGTTGACGCGGTTGCGCAACCGGCTCGAGGTCGCCCTGCTCGAACCGCGCAGCGAAGCCGAATACCGCGAGGAACTGGAGCGCGCCATCGAGGACGCCGCCGGTTTGATCCAGACCTTCAACGCGCTTCTCAGCATTGCCCAGGTCGAGGCCGGCAATCATCGCAGTGAGTGGGACGAGATCGATCTGCGCAGTATCGTGGACGATCTTGTCGATCTGTACCGACCGCTGGCCGAGGAGCGCGGTCAGGACCTGCGGCTCGAGATGGAAGGCGATACGCGCATCGTCGGCAGTCGTGATCTGCTTGCGCCGGTCATCGGCAACCTGATCGACAACGCGATCAAATACACGCCGGTCGATGGCGTGATCGACGTCGCCGTGCGCGGCCGGCGCAATGCCGTTGAACTCACCGTCGCCGATTCCGGTCCGGGCATACCGGCCGAGGAGCGCGAGCGCGTGTTCGAACGCTTCGTGCGGCTCGATGCGTCGCGCGGCACCGACGGCAACGGCCTCGGTCTGAGTCTGGTTCGCGCCGCCGTGCGCCTGCATCAGGCCGAGCTGACACTCGACGACAACGCGCCGGGCCTGATCGTGCGCGTCCGCTTTCCGCGCGATTGACACGGGCCCAACTCATGGGGCCGGTCTCCCGGATTAAAGTCACTTAAGCCGCAGACGACCGCACCGCCCTATACTTTTGGGAAAGGTCGTTCTGGCCCGGCATTTCGATCAACTACTGCCGCGTCCCCGCAATGAACACTGCGCCGTGAAACCGGAGGTTAAAAGTGAACGCCTCTCAGTCCGCTTGCCGGCACAAGATCGTCATCGCTTACATTCTCGTCGGCTTGATCGCCGCGGTTGCCGAACCCGTGCAGGCCTACGACGGTTGGTCCAGTGAACTTTCGCATGCCGGTGGCGGTGCGTTGCTTGCCGGTGGGATTACCTATATCGCTGACCAGTATGAGGTCTCGCGCAAGAATCGTGCATGGATCGGCTTCGGGCTCAGCAGCGCGCTGGGCGTGATCGGCGAGTTGGTCACGACCGGAACCTCGGCACTGGACATGTTCTCCCATGCGGCCGGTTCGGCAATAGGCGCGTTCGTGACCGACAAATGGATTCTCCACCCCGTCGTCGTGCACGAGAAATCTGCCGAGTATGTCGGAGTCGAGTCGGTGATTCGGTTCTGAGCCCGTCCGCGAACCAGCGGCTGCCGATCGCCCACAGGATCCGTGCATTGCGACCGATTGCGTGGGCGTGATTCCATGCGGCTCAAGGCGCCGGGCCGGTGGTGGCGTTTCGGGTTCAGCGCAATTCTCGTTGTCGCCATCCTTGGCATCGCGGCGGTCCTCGCCGCCGGTGAATACCTCGCTCGCCCGGTGCAACTGACGGTTGGGCCGCCGCCCGCCGCATTGTCGGCAAGGCGGGTTGCCCTGACTGCGGAAGGTGGCGGGGCCGTCGCCGGCTGGTTCGCGCGCGGCGAATCCGGAGGTGGGGTGGTGTTGCTGTTGCACGGCGTGCGCAGCGATCGCCGACAGATGACCGCCCGAGCCATTGCACTGCGGGATCAGGGTTTCGGCGTCGTACTGATCGATCTGCCCGCGCATGGCGAGAGTGACGGCGCGCGGATCAGCTTCGGCTGGCATGAGGCGCGCGGCGTCGAGGCCGCCGCGCGGTTCATCGAGGCGGAATTTCCCGGCGAACGGGTCGGCGTGATCGGCGCTTCGCTTGGCGCGGCAGCGCTGCTGTTCTCGCACTGGGAGCGCGCGCCCGACGCAGTCGTCCTGGAAGCCCTGTATCCGACCATCGGCGAGGCGGTCGATAACCGCCTGAAGATCCGATTTGGCCCGTTGGGTTCGCTGCTTGCGCCGGCGCTGCTCTGGCAGCTGCCCGCGCGGCTGGGCATCGGCGCCGATCAACTTCGCCCGATCGACCGGATCGAACGCTGGCGCATGCCGGCATTGGTGGTTTCCGGCCAGGAAGATCGCCACACCACGGCCGCGGAAACCCGCCGACTCCACGAGCGCGCCAATGAGCCCAAGGAACTCTGGCTGGTGCCCGGTGCCGGGCATGTAGACCTGGCGAGATTCGCCGGTCCGGACTATGCGGAGCGGGTCTATGGATTCCTGCACACGCATTTGCGGAGGCCTTCGACGGTGGATTCCGCGATTGGATTGTGACGCGCCGCACAAAAACCACACAAAATCTCCATATTTCTTAAGCTGGGCCTAAGGCCGCCGATCGAAACTGCGACAGTGGCGGACGATGGCCTCCCCGGGGGGTACATCGGCTGCCGGCTGCTGCGTTTTTTGTCAGGGCAAAGTGCGATGCGAATTCTGTTGATTGAGGACGACGAACTGCTTGGCGATGGCATCGTGGCCGGTCTGCGCCTCGCCGGCGAGCGCGTGGAATGGTGCCACACGGGTCGGCAGGGCGACGCGGCGCTGGCGGCCAACGAATTCGATGCCGTGATCCTTGACCGTGGCCTGCCCGACGGGGACGGGCTGGAGCGGCTCGTGGCGTGGCGCCGCGCCGGAAAGGAAACGCCGGTTCTCGTCCTGACAGCGCGTGGCGAGGTGCGCGATCGTATCTGGGGCCTGGATCGTGGCGCGGACGACTACCTTTCCAAGCCGTTCGATCTGGACGAACTGCTGGCGCGCATTCGTGCGTTGCATCGCCGCCGGCTGGGACATGCCGAGCCGGTGCTGCGCCACGGCGAGGTTGCGCTCGATCCGGCCGCACGGCGGGTCAGCCTGGGCAACCGCGATGTCGCATTGACGCCGCGCGAATTCGATGTATTGCGCGTGCTGCTCGAGCGGGTCGGCCGGGTGGTTTCGCGTGCACAGATCGAGGACGTTCTGTATGAATGGGGCGGTGAGATCGAAAGCAACGCCGTCGAGGTCTACGTGCACTATCTGCGTCGCAAGCTGGGGCGGGATCTGATCCGCACCGAGCGTGGTCTGGGCTACGTGATCGACAGCGCGCACGCGTGACGCGGACGGACCGCAAGACCGTATCCGGTGTGAATTCCATCCGCCGCCGGTTGCTGGCGTGGCTGGTAGGCGTGACCACGCTCGCTTGGGCGGCATTCGTTCCGTGGAGTTTCTGGGACACCCGCGAGGACATTGGCGAGATGTTCGACGCGCGGCTGGTGCAGTTTGCCGAACTGCTGCTGTCGCTGATTGCCCACGAGCGTGGTGAACTGGAGCATTCGGGCGGCACCGGTGAGACGGTGGTCGCCGTTGTAGAGGACCTCGTCTCACAGTTTGACGACGAACATGAGCTGCGTCGCAAGGTCGCCTTTCAGATCGAGGTCGGAAACGGGAGGCAGTTCTATCGTTCGCAGGCGGCGCCGACGCAACGCTTTACCGGTCGTCCGAACGCGTTTTCCGAAGGCGACTATGCTGGCGAGGTGTGGCGGGTATTCACGGCCACCGACGGTGACGAGATCGTCGTGCATGTGGCCGAAACCCTGGATGTGCGCGGCCACCTCATCAACGACTTTACGTTGCAGCTGATCGGGCCGCTGTTTGTGCTGCTCCCATCAATGGCCTTGCTCATCTGGTTCGGTGTCGGTCGCGCGTTGCAACCGATCGACCGGCTTGCACAGCGGGTTGCCCTGCGCGATCCGGATCGGCTGGACGGACTTTCGATCGAAAGCACGCCGGTCGAGGTGCGGCCGCTCGTCGAAGCGCTGAACCGCCTGTTTCTGAGGCTTGGCGCGGCGTTTGAACGCGAGCGCCGGTTTACCGCGGATGCAGCACATGAACTCCGCACGCCGCTGGCGGCGATGCGTACCCAGGCACAGGTGGCCCGACGCACGGCCGATGCCAGTCAGCGCAATCATGCACTGGAACGCTTGCAGGATGCGGCTGATCGCACGGCGCGGCTGGTTGAACAATTGCTGACACTGGCACGGGTGGACGAAACGACGATCGAACGCGATCACGAGATCGACCTTGCGGCGATCGCGCGCGCTGTCTGCATGGACTCAGACCCGAATGGGACCACCAAAGCACATGAACTCGTTTGCTCGGCGGACGATCCGGTATTCGTGCGCGCAAATGCGGATCTCGCAAACGTCGTGGTGCGAAACCTCGTCGACAACGCATTGCGCTACACACCGGACGGCGGGCGCGTGCATGTGCGGGTCAGCAACGGCAGCGCGTATGGTGTGTTGCATGTGGATGACAGCGGCCCCGGCATCGAACCTGATCAACGCTCCGATGCATTCGCGCGGTTTCACCGGCTGCAACGGCGTTCCGGCGGCGGCGCCGGTCTGGGGTTGTCGATTGTGCGGCGCATCGTCGAACACCATGGCGGTCGGGTCGAACTGGGCACGAGCGGGCTTGGCGGTCTGCGTGTCTCGGTGACCTGGCCGCGCGGCCAGGCCGGCGCGGTGCGCGGAAATGCCGGACTGTCCTGATCCGGCTTTCGCGCGAACCGAAGCCTATCTGGACGCCCGTTCGACGAGCCTTTCGCGCAGGCGGAACGGCGATCCACCGATACCCAGTGCATTCCAGTAGTCGCGCAGGAAGCGCAGCCGCCGCTTCAGGGGCATGGCGGGCGAGTGTCGGTCGAGCTGGGAGATGTCGCGCAGCGCGGCGCTCATGATCGTGAGTGTCGAACGTGCCTTTTCCAGGTCGATCAGTCGCACATCGAAATCGCGCATCGCAGCGTCGGTTGCACGCACGAACAGATGTTTCGGATAGAGGCTGCCATGACGCATGCGTGCACGATGCATTGGTGCCACGGCCTGCGCGATGCGCCGCGACAGCGCGCCCGCGCCTGCGCGCGGCATGTTGAAGACGGCTGTCTCGGCAAGGAATTCGTCCAGCGGACGATAGCCTTCCAGCGCGGCCGTCACCAGCATTGCGCGTGTCCCGTCTGGGCCGCGCCGCTTGGCGAACACGACGGGTTCGACGGTCGGAACGCCGAGCTGAAGAAGCCGCCGGATATTGCGCCATTCACGCGCGAACGTGGGTTCGCCACGCAGCGGGTGACGCCAGTTGCGGGTGCCGTGGTTCAGCTGTCGCTTCAGAAAGAAGCGTTGCGGTGCCTGCGGATCACCGAGTTCGATGATCGTCACGCCACTCCAGCCACCGCGGCGCTCATTGGCGGGTTCGGCGGCCGTGCCGTCCAGGTTCCATAACGAATCGAAATCTCTGATGCCGTCGCTCGCGAACACTGCACGCCAGGACTCGGTTGCGAACTGAAGTTCGCCGTCATGCATCACGGTCGTTTGCGTAGCGCGTACATCCGCCACATCGAAATGCGCGGCAACACGTCGAGCGCGGCAACGATTTCGAAGCCGGATTGTGCGAACTCGGATTCGATCGTGGCGCGCGGGATGACGAGTCGGTTCTGGTAACCGTCGCGTGCGCGACGCGCATCGCGCTTCTGTCGCGACCGTGCCTGCACGCTGCCATCGACCCACAGCGAGACGATTGCGCTCTGGCGTGCCACGCGATGATATTCACGCAGGATGCGCAGCCGGTCTTCGGGCGCGACGATGTGATGCAGGAGCCGGATGCTGAATACGCAGTCGACACTTGCGTCGGGCAGGTCGATGTCGAACGCGGACGACTGAAACAGACGGTCGATGCGTTCGAGCAGCGCCGCGTCGCGATGGGTGCGCGCGGTTTCCAGCATGCCTTCGTTCAGATCCGCGGCCAGCACGTTTCGATCGGGGTCGGCGGTCAGCAGATCCCAGAATCGACCCGTGCCACAGGGGATGTCCAGCACCGAACCTGGGTTGCCCAGCAGTGCCAGCGCGTGTGCGGCGAGCCGGTGCTCGCGCCAATTGGTCATGCGGCGGCGAATGCCGGTGTTGTGCTTCTCGAAATACTGTTCGGAGTGTTTGCGATCGTATTTCTTTGAAAATGCGAGATCGGACACGGGACCACCGGAGCAACGGATCAAGAGGCCCGGACGTCGCTACGTCCGGGAGGGTGGCCGATAGTTAACGCGGGCGGGCGGGTAGCGTCAACCGAACACGGACGCCGCGATCCGCCGCGGGTTTGTGGCGGCGGTCGCGGCGCCGAGGCGTGACGGCTCAGGCCGCATGGCGGGCCTTGGCTTCGCGTGCCAGGCGGGCGTCCTCCGGACTGTAGGCGCGGCCGGACCAGAGCATCTCGTAGGCGATTTCCTCGTTGCCGTTCTCGCAGAGTTCCAGCACCTGCCGGAACAGTGGCTGGAAGGTGTCGCTGCGATGCGAGGCTTCGTGGTCTTCGAACGAGCGCCAGAACGTGACGATCAACGCCTCGCGGTCCTTCAGATCGCTGTCGACGGCCTGACCGACCGTGGAGCCCTCGTTGGAGATCTGGCCGCTGTTGAGCGCCACAAACCCGCCGACAAAGCCCGTTTCCGAGTGGAAGGTCTTGACGTTCTCGCACAGCAGCGCGACGCGTTCCTGCAGGTCGTCCACGCTGTAGCCGGGCTTGATCAGGACGCGGTTGACGGTCACCACGCCGTTATAGGGGAAGTTTGCGATCAGACCGTTCATGTCGAACCTCCTGAGTGAATCAGTATATCGGTATATTCTGACTAAATTACTCAAGAATGGTTCCGCCGGACGAGGGAAAGGGGGCATGGAAGCGGGAGGGCGTAATCGGCGCGGGCCGGGTCCGTCTGTACGAACCCGGGCCGAGATGGCGCGCCACGGGGAGATGCCGCCACAACGACGGCTGCAAGCCGTTGAAAATGAAAGAAAACGAAAAATCGCACTTTTTCGTTTTCGTCGCGCGGGCAGTCCAGGATGGATTGATCCGCGCTTCCCTAAAGAAATCTGGTCGGGGTGAGAGGATTTGAACCTCCGACTCCTGCCTCCCGAAGACAGTGCTCTACCAGGCTGAGCTACACCCCGAGGTCTCGACGCCGGACAGGGCTGTCCGGTGCGGGAGAACGCGGCATTCTACGAGAAGGGCCGGAGCCGCTCAATATGCAGACGCGCTGCCGGGCGTCTGGCGCGGAGATCAGTACGATCGCGCCACGGAAAATTCAGCCAGCCCGAACAGGGCGTCACGGTACGGCGTCGGCGGGAGCGTAGCGAGCGGCTCCAGGGCGAGCGCGATTTCGGCGTCGGCCGCTGCCAGCGCGTAGTCGATCGCGCCGGTCTGTTCGATCACGCGCTGCACGGCGGCGATGTCCTGACGACGGCCGTGTTCGATCGCTTCGCGCAGCAGGCGCTGTTCGTTTGCGTCGGCGAGTTCCAGTGCGCGGATCAGTGGCAGCGTGGGCTTGCCCTCGGCGAGATCGTCGCCGAGGTTCTTGCCGGTCTCTGCCGCGTCGCCGCGATAGTCCAGCGCGTCGTCGACGATCTGGAAGGCGATCCCCAGGTGCCGGCCATACTGCGCCAGCGCCGTAGTGAGTTCGCCGCCGGCGAGCAGCGCGCCGATCTCGGCGCCGGCGGAAAACAGGGTCGCGGTCTTGCGGTCGATGACCTCGCGGTAGCGGGCCTCGTCGATCTCCGGGTCGCGGCAGTTCAGGAGCTGCAGCACCTCGCCCTCGGCGATGCGGTTGGTCGCGTGCGACATCAGCGCGAGGATGCGCATGTCGTCGGCCTCGACCATCATCTCGAAAGCGCGCGAGTAGAGGAAATCACCGACCAGCACGCTGGCCTCGTTGCCGAACATCGCGTTCGCGGTGTCGCGCCCGCGGCGCAGTTCCGAGGCGTCCACGACGTCGTCGTGCAGCAGCGTGGCGGTGTGGATGAATTCGATCACGGCCGCCAGCAGCACGTGGTCCGGGCCCCGGTAGCCGCAGGCGCGGGCCGCCAGCAGCACCAGCAGGGGGCGCAGCCGCTTGCCGCCCGCCGATACGATGTAGGCGCCGAGCTGGTTGATCAGGGCGACATCCGAACTCAGCCGCTCGACGATCAGCCGGTCGACGGCCGCCAGATCCTCGCCCACGAGCGCGCGGATGGCGGCCAGCCGCTCGGCGGCGCTGGTCTGGGCGGGGGCTTCGGCGATTCGGGCTTCGCGCATGGCAGATTCGTGCGTTGGATTGTCGTTGACCGTCGCGGGACTGCGCCGCTAGAATGCGCGGTCTTTGTTTTCCCCGGCTTTGGGTGGCGGCGCAGCCGTAAAGAGTACCCGAGTCGATTCCACGGAGTCATCTGTCATGTATGCGGTCATCCGCACCGGCGGCAAGCAATACCGGGTCACCCCGGGCGACGTGATCCGGGTCGAACGGCTGGACGCCGAGCCCGGCAGCGCGATCGAGTTCGGCGAAGTGCTCATGGTCGGCGGCGACGAGGGCGCCAGCATCGGCACCCCGCTCGTCGATGGCGGCAGCGTCACGGCGACCGTGCGCGGCCACGTGCGCGGTCCGAAGATCACGATCGTGAAATTCCGCCGCCGCAAGCACCATCTGAAGCGCCAGGGCCACCGTCAGGACCTCACCGAGATCGAGATCACGGCGGTCAACGGTCAGGGCGGCAGCGCCAAGGCCGCGCCGAAAAAGGCCGCCAAGCCGGCCGCGGCAGCCGATGCGCCGGCGCCGAAATTCCTGGATGCCCCGTCCGGCGAGGCCGACGATCTGAAGAAGATCTCCGGCGTCGGCCCGGTGCTGGAGCAGAAGCTCAACGGCTTGGGCATCTACCATTACCACCAGGTCGCCGCACTGACCGCCGAGCAGATCGAGCAGATCGATACGCACCTGAACTTCAAGGGCCGTATCGAGCGCGACGACTGGGTCGGACAGGCCAAGCGCCTGGCGGCCGGCGAAACCGACTGAGACTGGAGACAGCGCAATGGCACACAAGAAGGCAGCGGGCAGTTCCCGCAACGGTCGCGATTCCGAGTCGAAGCGACTTGGCGTAAAGCGCTTCGGCGGCCAGTCCGTGCTGGCCGGCAACATTCTGGTCCGGCAGCGCGGTACGCGCTTCCATCCGGGCGACAATGTCGGCTGCGGCAAGGATCACACCCTGTTCGCGACCGCCGACGGTCTGGTGCAGTTCGAGGTCAAGGGCCCGCGTCGGCGCAAGTACGTCAGCGTGGTGCCGGCCTGACCGGCACGCCGGCCCGGAGCACTACCCTGAAAGCCCCGTCGCCGACGGGGCTTTTTCGTTTCGGAAGATGAAATTCGTCGACGAAGTCACGATCCGTGTCAGTGCCGGCAATGGCGGCGCCGGCTGCGTGAGCTTTCGTCGCGAGAAATACATCCCCAAGGGCGGCCCGGATGGCGGCGATGGTGGTGACGGGGGCAGCGTGTGGCTCGAGGGTGATGCCGCGCTTGGCACCCTGATCGACTTTCGCTACCAGCGCAGCTACCGGGCGAAAAACGGTCGTCCGGGCATGGGCAAGAACCGCACCGGTGCGAGCGGAGAGGACCTGGTCATCCGCGTGCCGGCCGGAACCGAGGTCTATGACGCCGACACCGCGGAGCGCATCGGCGATGTGGTCGCCGACGGCCAGCGCCTGCTGGTCGCGCGCGGCGGCTTTCACGGCATCGGCAATGCCCGCTACAAGAGCAGCACGAATCGTGCACCGCGCCAGTCGTCACCGGGCAGCGACGGCGAGCAGCGCATGCTGCGCCTGGAACTCAAGCTGCTTGCCGACGTCGGCCTGCTTGGCCTGCCGAACGCGGGCAAATCCAGCCTGGTGCGCGCGGTTTCCGCAGCGCAGCCGCGGGTCGCCGACTACCCGTTCACGACCCTGCATCCGAACCTCGGCGTGGTGCGGCTCGGCCCGGCCGAGAGTTTCGTCATGGCCGATATTCCGGGGCTGATCGAAGGGGCCTCGGAGGGCGCGGGCCTCGGCACGCGGTTTCTGAAACATCTCTCGCGCACGCGCCTTCTGTTTCACCTCGTGGACATCGCGCCTTTGGACGAAAGCGCGGATCTCGCCGCGGACGTGCGCCGCATCGCGGCGGAACTCGAACGTTATTCGCCGGACCTCGCTGCGCGCGAGCGCTGGCTGGTTTTCAACAAGATCGACCGCCTGCCCGCCGATCAGGTACAACAGCGGGTCGACGCGGTGTGTGCGGAACTCGGCTGGATCGCGCCGGTGTTTGCCGTGTCCGCGCTGACCGGCGCCGGTACGACGGAACTGACGCGGCGTGCCTTCGAGCACCTGCGTGCGATCGCGGCACAGGAAACCGTTACTGCCGACGGCGATGCCAGAGACAGTGAATAGGGCCGCGATCGAATTCGTTTATCTGCGGAAGCCATGACAACCACGAGCGACACACGTACGGTCTGCGCGAATGCGACGCGCCTGGTGATCAAGGTCGGCAGCGCGCTGGCGACCGCCGACGGCATGGGGCTCGACCGCGAGCACATGGCCGGCTGGGCCACGCAGATCGCAGCACTCGTCGCCGCCGGGCGCGAGGTCATCGTGGTGTCCTCCGGCGCGGTCGCCGAGGGGATGGCGCGGCTCGGCTGGAAGACGCGCCCCGGTGCCTTGCACGAACTGCAGGCCGCGGCCGCCATTGGGCAGATGGGGCTTGCGGATGCCTGGGAATCGGCATTTCAGGCCCATGGCCGGCATACCGCGCAGGTGCTGATCACCCACGGCGACCTGACCGATCGCACGCGCTACCTGAATGCGCGCAGCACGCTGCTGACCCTGCTTCGGCTCGGCGTGGTGCCGGTGATCAACGAGAACGACACGGTCGCGACCGACGAAATTCGCTTCGGCGATAACGACACGCTCGCGGCCGTCGTCGCGAATCTCGTCGACGCCACCGTGCTGGTGCTGCTGACCGACCAGGACGGTCTGTTCGACGCCGATCCGCGCAAGAACCCGGCCGCGAAGCTGATCGCATCGGCGACGGTCGATGATGAACGTCTGGAGGCCGTGGCCGGCGAGGGCGGGCTGCTCGGGCGCGGCGGCATGGTCACGAAGGTTCGCGCGGCGCGCATTGCCGCGCGCTCCGGCACACCCACGGTGATCGCCGGCGGTCGCGTGCCGCGCGTGATCGAGCGGGTCGGCGCCGGCGAACCGGTCGGCACCTTTCTCTTGCCGACCCAGCCTGCAAAGCTCGCGCGCAAGCGCTGGCTTGCGGGCCTGAAGCCGCAGGGTCGGCTGATTCTCGACGACGGCGCGAGCAGCGTGCTGAAGCAATCGGGTCGCAGCCTGCTGGCGGTCGGCGTGATTTCGGTTGAAGGCGAGTTCGAACGCGGCGCCCCGGTCGTCTGCGTCGATGCACTGGGCCGTGAAATCGCCCGCGGACTGGTGAACTATGCATCCGCGGATGCGCGCCGGATCATGGGCCAGCCGAGTGCGAGGATCGAGGCGATTCTCGGCTTTCAGGATGGCGCCGAACTCGTCCACCGCGACAATCTGATCGTGTCCTGACAGGTTGTTGAAAAGGCCCGCACCGGGCCCTTTCAAAGTCGCAACCGTAACGCGCGGTTTTCGGCTGCTTTCGAAGATCGATCTCTTGGGTGTTTGATCAGCGCGCAAGACAACCCTGTCCGGCATGGGCCGGCGGCCGGGATCTGAATTTCAGCAGCCTGTCAGGGGCTGGAAGTGGGCGGCGGACCCGCTGCTATAATCGCCTTTTCTGCACTGCAACATGAACCGGCCGATGAATTGCTCCGAAACCGTTGTGCGCATCCTCACCGACACGCTCCAGGTTCCGGTGCCGCCGGAGCCGGATTTCGCGCTGCTCGGCGCGCTGCCGGAGTTCGATTCGATGGCCGTGGTCGCGGTGCTGACCGCAATCGAGGACACCTTCGGGTTCGCCGTCGAGGACGACGCCATCAGCGCCGATGACTTCGCCTCGGTCGGCAGCCTGTGCAGCTTCGTCGAAGGGCAGCTCAAGACCGTCACGTGACGTCCCCCGCGTCCCCCGAGCCGTTCTTTCTGGACGGTCCGCACGGCGCCTGCTTTTGCCTCTGGTATCCCGTCCCCGCGCCGCGGCGTGCCGCCGTGGTGTTGCCGCCGTTCGCCGAGGAAATGAACAAGTCCCGGCGCATGCTGAGCCTTGCCGCGCGGGCGTTGCAGTCGCACGGCGTTGCCGTGCTGCTACCCGACCTTGGCGGTACCGGTGACAGCGCCGGTGATCATTCCGATGCCTCGATGGCGCGCTGGCGGGAAGAAGTTGCGGCAATGTCCGCGTGGATCGGCGAACGGCTGCCGGGAAGCGTGGATGTGCTGGCCCTGCGCACCGGTGCATTGCTGTGTGACGCCATCGCCAATCCGGGGCGCGTTTGCCTTTGGCAACCGGTGGTCGACGGTCGTCGCTATCTCGCACAGTTCCTGCGGCTTGCGCTGGCGGCGGGTCTGACCGGCAAGCGCGACGCCGATGTGTCGCCGCAGCGCCTGCGCGAGCGTCTTGCTGCCGGCGACACCATCGAGGTCGCGGGCTATGCGCTGTCTCCGGCGCTGGTGACAGGGCTGGAATCCGCGCGGCTGGAACCCGCTGCACTGGCCGGCGCCGAACGCATCGACCAGTTCGAGCTCGTCGCGCAGGCCGAAACGCCCGCGACGCCGGCCGCGCAGTCTTGGGCCGCAGCGGCCGGCGCGAACCTGCATACCTGCGTTGGCGTCCCGTTCTGGCAGTCCGGCGAGATCGTGACCCTGCCGGCCCTGATCGATGCCACGGCGGCACTGTGGCCATGAACGCCGCAGCCGTCATTGAACCGTTCTGGTTCACCAGTGGCGGGGATGATCTGCTTGCGCTGCTGCATCCTGCGGGCCGGTCGGTCGGTGTGCTGATCGTCGTCGGCGGACCGCAGTATCGCGTCGGCGCGCACCGCAGCTTCGTGATGTTCGCGCGTGCGATTGCCGAAGCCGGGTTCCCGGTGCTGCGCTTCGATCTGCCGGGCATGGGCGACAGCTCCGGCGCGCCGCGGCCGTTCGATGCGCTGGACGCCGTGCTGCGCGACGCGATCGACACGCTCAGTTCGCGCGCCGGTTGTCGCTCGGTCGTGATCTGGGGTCTGTGTGACGCCGCCTCGGCGGCGATGCTCTACGCGGCGACCGATCCCCGCGTGCGCGGCATCGTGACCGCGAATCCCTGGGTGCGTTCCGCCGCCGGAGCGGCTCGCGCGCGGCTGCGCGGGTATTACCTGCGTCGCCTGGCGAGTCCGTCGTTCTGGGCAAAGCTGCTGCGCGGGCGGGTGCGGGTCGGAAACGCCGCGGCGGAACTCGGCGGCAGCGTGACCGCCGCGCGCTCGGACGCGCCGGCCCCGGGGTTCGTCAATCGCATGCTCGACGGCTGGCAACGATTTGGCGGGGAAACCCTGCTCGTGATCAGCGGACAGGATCTGACGGCAAAGGAGTTTGTCGAACTGTGCGCGCGCGAGCCACGCTGGGCCGAACGCCTGTCGCGTCCCGACGTCACGCGCATCGACTTGCCGGACGCCGACCACACCTTTTCCAGCGCGGCCTGGCGACAGCGCGTTGCCACGGCGACAATCGACTGGCTGCACGACCGCGTGGAACCGGCATGAACCGCTCGGTGCTGCTCATTGCGTTTCATTACCCGCCGCTTGCGACCGGCAGCGGCCTGCAGCGCACGCTCGGTTTCAGTCGCCATCTACCCGCGTTCGGCTGGCAGCCGATCGTGCTGGCGCCGCACCCGCGGGCCTATGCGCGCGTCGCGCCTGGCGATGCCGATGCGCTCGTGCCGCCCGGCGTCATCGTCGAGCGCAGTTTCGTGCTGGATGCGGCGCGGCATCTGTCCGTCGCCGGGCGCTATCCGCACCGCGCGGCGGACCCCGATCGCTGGGCGACCTGGCGGTGGTCGGCCGTGCGCGCGGCCTTGCGCCTGATTCGCAGACATCGGCCGGCCGCGATCTGGTCGACCTATCCGATTGCGACGACCATGCGAATCGGCATGGAGGTCGCGCGGCGCAGCGGCCTGCCATGGATCGCCGATTTTCGCGATCCCATGACGGACGACGGGTTTCCGCCGGAACCGGAGCGCTACCGGCGCATGCGCGCGATCGAGGATGCCGTGCTCGCGCGGGCGAACATCGTGACCGTGACGACCCCTGGCGCGGCGCGGGCGTTCGCCGCGCGGCGCGGCGGGCAGCCGGTCGCGATCATCGAAAACGCGTTCGACGAATCCGATTTCGCGGGTCTTCCCGCCGTTTCCGCTCGCGCGCACGATGCGCCATTCACGCTGCTGCACAGCGGCACGCTGTATCCGAACGAGCGCGATCCGCGGGTGTTCTTCGACGCCCTGGCCGCGTTGCGGGAGGCGGGTGACGCCACCGAGCGGTCCCTGCGCGTCGTGCTGCGGGCCACGCAGAACGATGCTGTGCTGAAACCAATGCTGCGCGAGCGTGGTCTCGAGAGAATCGTGGAACTTGCCGGACCACTGCCGTATCGGGATGCACTCGCGGAAATGTGTTCCGCCGATGCACTGTTGCTCCTGCAGGCCTCGAACTGCAATGCACAGATTCCCGCGAAACTCTACGAGTACCTGCGCGCGAACCGGCCGATTCTTGCGCTGACGGACCCGGCCGGTGATACGGCCTGGCGACTTGCGGAGTTTCCGATCGCACGCGTTGCGCCGCTCGATGGGCGTGACGCGATCGCCGCCGCGCTGCGCGCGATGTTGGCCTGCGCGGGTTCCGACCATTGCGCCGCGCAGGAAATTGCCGTTCACTCGCGCGAGGCGCGCACCCGCGAGTTCGCGCGACTGCTGGATTCGCTGGTGAGAGAGGCGCGTTCGCGATGAGCGCCGGTATCGAGGTTGTGGGCAATCGGCCGCGGTGGGTGGCGGTGCGCAGGTGGATTCGCTATGGTTTCGCGCCGCAATTCCACATCACGTCCGCGTCCAGTCGATGGCGCACGGCGGTGTCTGCAAACGAGTCCATGTTCCCGGCACGACATTTTTTTCCCGCGGTCTTGCGTGTTCTGACGCTGTTCGTCGCATTGCTTTCTGCGTCGGCATTTGCCGCGCACCCCGCCAAGACACTGAAACCCGGGCAGTGGGTGGAACTGCCGAACACGCGCATGGATCGCGTTGCCGCGCCCGTTGATCGGAAGGAACCGCTGTATGGCACCGCCGGCGTCAGCGCCGTCATGGATGCCTGGAGCGGCGCCGTGTTCGACACCCGTCGCAACCGCCTGGTCGTCTGGGGCGGCGGACACAAGGCCTACGCCGGCAATGAGCTGTATGCGTTCGACCTCGATGATCTTGCCTGGTCGCGACTGACGGATCCGGGTTCGGTCGCTGGCTATGACACACAGAAGAACACCGGCGTGCTGGGCGACGGCAGCCCGGTTTCGCGCCACACCTACGGCAACATGGTGTACCTGCCGCCACCGTTCGATGCGTTGTGGTCGCAGGGCGGCGCGAACTGGGTCGAGGGGCATGGCGATCGCAACACCTGGATGTTCGAGTTCGGCAGGCACGCCTGGAAGCAGCTCGCCGATGTGCCGTCCAGCGGGTTCAACAACTACGCGGCGTTCGACCCGCAAACCGGCCTGGTCTATCTGCATCCGCGCAAGGAGTTCTACAGCTACGATCCAAAGACCGATCGCTGGAAGCTCGAATTTCGCGGCCGCAATTTCTGGGAAGACCGCTCGGTCGCGATCGACCCGAAGCGACGCAAGTTCGTCGCGATCGGCACCGGCGAAATGATCGTGCTGAACATCGGCGGTTCGGTCAGCGAGACGCTTGTGAAGCCACAGGGCGCGGCGGAGATCATCGGTGCGCGCAGCCCGGGCTTTGCTTACCACCCGCCGAGTGGCCGGCTGGTCGCGTGGTCGTCGGGTGACGCCGTGTACTCGCTCGATCTCGACAAGAACACCTGGTATCGCCATCCGGCGATCGATGGCAGCGCGAACCCCGGCGCACCGGCAACGCGTGGCACCTATGGGCGGTTCGCGTATTCGCCCGAGCATGACGTTTTTGTACTGGTCAATGGTGTTGATCGAAATGTGCACCTGTACAGGTTCGATCCGGACGCCGGGACGGTCGAAAAACCGAAACCCAAACCGACCACGGGCGTGACCATCGAACGCACCGGCAAGCACTACGAACTGCCGAGCCAGGCCGCGCGCGATGCAGTCGACGGCGATGTGATCGAGATCCTGACCGGAACCTATCCGCGCGATGCGGCGGTCTGGAAGCAGAACGATCTGACGATTCGCGCGGTTGGCGGCGGTCGCGCGCATCTGCAATCGTTTGGCGTCACCGAGCAGGGCAAGGCGATCTGGGTGATCCAGGGCGATCGGGTGACCATTGAAGGCATCGAGTTTTCCGGCGCGCGCGTGCCCGATCGCAACGGTGCCGGAATCCGTCACGAGGGCGATGGCCTGACCGTTCGTGACTGCTATTTTCATGACAACGAAAACGGCATCCTTGGCGGACGCAGCCCGGAAAACGACGTGGTGATCGAGCACAGCGAATTTGCCCGCAACGGCGCTGGCGATGGTCGCACGCACAACATCTACATCGGCGCGGCGCGTTCGCTGGAGCTGCGTTATTCGCGTGTGCACCACGCCCGCGTCGGGCACAACGTAAAGAGCCGTGCCGCGCGAACGCTGATCGAAGACAACCTGATCTACGATGCGCAGGACGGTACATCCAGCTACGCGATCGACACCCCGAACGGTGGTGATGTGACGATCCGTCGCAACTACGTGCAGCAGGGGCCCGGCAGCGACAATCGCAATCTGATCAGTTACGGCGCGGAAGGGATCAAGTACACCCACAACCGCTTCACCGTCACGGACAACATCCTGGTGAACGGGCAGGGTCCGGAGGGCCGGCTGGTGCGTGCGCGGGGTGTCGAACCGGCGCTTGAAAACAACATCGAGATCAACACCCCATGAGCCGTACGCCCCGGTCTTCACGTCAGCCGGCAGGGCTGGAACATGCAGTGTATTGAGACCGCACTGCCCGGCGTGCTCGAGCTGCGCCCACGCGTGTTTGGCGATGCGCGCGGGTTTTTCTTCGAGAGCTGGCAGCGCGAACGCTATGCCAAACTGGGCATGCCGACCGAGTTCGTTCAGGACAACGTGTCGCGATCCGCGCGTGGCGTACTGCGCGGACTGCATGTGCAGAATCCGCAGGCCCAGGGCAAGCTCGTGCAGGTGCTCGACGGCGCGGTCTTCGATGTTGCCGTCGATGTGCGCCGCGGTTCGCCGAGTTTCGGTCGCTGGGCCGGCGTCCATCTGCGTGCCTCCGAACACAATCAGCTGTGGATCCCCGCGGGTTTTGCCCACGGCTTTCTGGTGCTGAGCGACACGGCGCTGTTCCAGTACAAATGCACGGCGTCGTATTGCGCGGAGTGCGAATTCTCGATTCGCTATGACGATCCCGAGATCGGCATCGACTGGCCGCTGGACGTGCAACCGCAACTCTCGGCGAAGGATGCAGCCGCGCCGCGGCTCGCCGGAATCTCGCCGGATCGGTTGCCGGTGTATGCAGGCGAGCGGGGATGAGTCGCGAGTCGACGATTCTGCTGACCGGCGCGAACGGCCAGATCGGCCATGCGCTGCGCGAACGGCTCGGGCGCTTTGGCACGGTGGTCGCGACCAGCCGCGACGGCAGCGTCGGTCGCGTGCTGGATCTGGCCAGTCCCGATTCCATACGCGACAGCGTGCGTGCGCTCAAGCCCACCCTGATCGTCAACCCGGCGGCCTATACGGCGGTTGATCGTGCGGAGTCTGAACCGGAACTCGCCTCGCGCATCAACGCGCATGCGCCCGCGGTGTTCGCGGCGGAAGCACGCCGTTGCGGTGCCGCGCTCGTGCATTTTTCCACCGACTATGTCTATGACGGGCAGGGCGACGAGCCGCGGGATGAAGGCGCCGACACCGGCCCGCTGAATGTCTACGGCCGGACGAAGCTCGCCGGCGATCAGGCGATCGTCGATTCGGGCGTTCCGCATCTGATCCTGCGCACGAGCTGGGTGTATTCCCTGCGCGGCGCGAATTTTCTGCTGACCATGCGCAGGCTCCTTGCCGAACGCGCAAACGTGCGCGTCGTGGCCGATCAGATCGGCGCACCGACCTGGTCGGTCACCGTGGCCGAGGCCCTGATCGGCGCACTGGATTCAATCCATGCGGATGGTATTGCGGACATCGCGTCCGCCAGCGGCATCTACCATGTCACGGCGCGCGGTGAGACCTCCTGGCATGGATTCGCTCTGGCCATTCGCGACGAACTCGGGCTCGACTGCGCGATCGATCCGATCGCTTCGACGGACTGGCCGACACCGGCGTGCCGCCCGCTGAATTCGCGACTCGACTGCGCACGGTTCGAGCGGCGTTTCAATGTCGAGTTGCCCGACTGGCGCGTCGCATTGCGGCGTTGTCTGCAAGAAGGTGACTGACGGGGCGCGCCGATTGCGAAATGTCGCGCTCTGGAGCGTGGCGCTGGTGATGCTCTCCACGGCGCTGGTCAGCTGGTGGATCGGCGCGCGGGTGGAGGCCGCGTTTGCTGGAGCCGTGCGCGGCGTGGCGGATTCATTCGGTCTGGAGATCATCGAACTGCGTTTCGATCGCGCGATCGCAACGGCGCAGGCGGCAGCCGTGCTGCGTGGGCGCGATGCGGTGCTGCAAGAGGCGCGCGTCGCACTGGATGCGAAACTCGCGCCATTCGGGGTGTTGACCCGGCTGGCCGACGGGCGCGCGGCCATTGAACTGAATCCGCTCGCGCAAACGGGAGATCGCGTGTGTCCGGCAACCGGATACGTCGATCTGGACTGGCGGCTCGAACTCGACGCCATGCTCGCGATGCAGTCGCGTCGCGGCTGCATGGATGCGCTCGATGGCGACTCTACGCTGGATTTCGATCTTCAGGTTCCCGCCGACCGGTTTGACGATCTGCCGGCGGCCGCGCGCGCGCTGCGCGGCAGGCTCAACGCGCAGCTGACACATGCGACCGTCGCCGAGATGCTGCTCGGGCCGACATCACGTGACCGCGTCGGCTCACTGACGGACATGCGGCGCAGCCTGCGCATCCAGACTCAGCTCCTGCTGGTGCAGCGCGTGCTGGTATCCAATGCCGATGGTTATCGGATCGACGCGCAGTTTGCCGACGGCATGATGGACATCAATGGCATGGAATATCCGATCCCGGTGCCCGGCGGCTACTGACTGCCTCAGCGCTGCCTGATTCTGCTTGCAACGGTGCGATCCAGCACCGCGCGTAGGGCCGTTCCGGTGTGCGAATGCGTGATCTGCGCAACCTGTTCCGGCGTACCTTCCGCAACGAGCTGGCCGCCGCTATCCCCGGCCTCCGGGCCAAGATCGATCAGCCAGTCGGCTTCGGCGATGACATCCAGATTGTGTTCGATCACCAGCACCGAGTGACCCTCGTCGACGAGCCGGTGCAGCACGTTGATCAGGCGCGCGACGTCCGCCATGTGCAGGCCGACCGTGGGTTCGTCGAGCACGTACAGGGTCTGCGCCGGGGTCTTGCGCAGGTTCGGTCGGTTGCGCGCGAGTTCCGTGACGAGCTTGAGCCGCTGCGCCTCGCCACCGGAGAGCGTCGGGCTGTGTTGGCCGAGTGTCAGGTAGCCGAGTCCGACATCCTGCAGGAGCGTCAGCGGATGATGAATCTTCGGGTGTGCGGCGAAGAACTCCACGGCCTCGTCGACGCTCATCGCGAGCACGTCCCCGGCCGACCTGCCGCGCCAATGCACGGCCAGCGTCGCGGCGTTGAAGCGTTGTCCGCCGCAGGACTCGCAGACGACCTTCACGTCGGGCAGGAAGTTCATCTCCACCCGTTGCAGTCCCTGACCGTCGCAGGTCTCACAGCGCCCATTGCCGGTGTTGAAGGAAAACCGCGCAGCCGTCCAGCCGCGGATGCGTGCCTCGTCCGTGCCGGCGAACAGACCCCGGATGGCGTCCCAGAAACCGATGTAGGTCGCCGGGCAGGAACGCGGCGTCTTGCCGATCGGCGTCTGGTCGACCTCGAGCAGGCGCTCGATCGAGTCCATGCCGTCGACCCCCGTGCAGCCTTGCCATGCCGGGCGACCACGGCGACGATCCAGGCTGGCCGTCAGGTTGCGCACCAGCACCTCGCGTACCAGCGTGGACTTGCCCGAACCGGAAACGCCCGTCACGCCGACCAGACACTTCAGCGGAATGGACACATCGATGTTTTTCAGGTTGTTCGTATCCGCGCCCCGGATGACGATGCGGGCGTCGCCGACCGGTCGACGGTGCTCGCGTAGCGGGTGTTTCAGGGGCTGCGCAAGGCACTGCCCGGTGATCGACGCGGGATTGCGCTTGAGATCGCCGGCCTTGCCTTCGGCAACGATGCGTCCGCCGTTCACGCCGGCACCGGGACCGAGATCGATCACATGCTCGGCGCGCTCGATCGCCTCCTCGTCATGCTCGACGACGACCACTGTGTTGCCGTGGGCGCGCAGCGCATGCAAGGTATCGAGCAGGCGTGAGTTGTCGCGCGGATGCAGTCCGATGGAAGGTTCATCCAGCACGTAACAGACGCCACGCAGGTTCGAACCGAGTTGTGCGGCGAGCCGGATGCGTTGCGCCTCGCCGCCGGAGAGTGTTGGTGCGGCTCGATCCAGCGTCAGATAGCCGAGCCCGACTTCCTTCAGGAACGCAAGCCGGCTCGCGATCTCCGCGAGCACATCCTTCGCGATGGCGGCCTGGCGTTGATCGAGCGTGAGCGTTGCAATCCATTCAGAGGCACTATTGATGGAAAGCGCAGCGATCTCGGCGATCGAACGTCGGGCAAACAGGATGTCCAGCGCCTCGGGTCGCAGCCGTGTGCCGTGGCATTGCGGGCAGGGCGTCTCAGGGCCGTCGCCGCGCAGCCACTGCGCCTCCTCGCCGCTGGCCTCGTCTGGATCGAAACCCGGAAGCACGACACCGTTGCCAAAGCACGTCGGGCACCAGCCGTGTTTGGAGTTATACGAAAACAGGCGCGGGTCGGGTTCGTCAAAGCCGCGATTGCAACTCGGGCAGGCACGCCGTGTTGAATAGCTGCGCTCTTTGCCACGCGCAATGACGCGAATCGTGCCCTTGCCGTGTTCGAGCGCCTGGCCGAGCAGGGACTCGTTGTCCATGCGGTTCTTCGCGGCAATGCGCAGCTCGCCGAGCGGCAGATCGATGTTGTGTTCGTGATGGCGGTCCAGAGCGGGCCATGGCTGCGTGGGAAGCAGTTCGCCGTCGACCCGCAGCAGCGTGTGGCCCTTGCGTTCGGCCCATTTCGCGAGTTCCTTGTAGATGCCCTTGCGTGCGATCACCAGCGGAGCGAGTACGGAGACCGTCTGGCCTTTGTGTTGATCAAGGATGCGATCGATGATGGCTTCACGTGGTTGCGGTTCGATCGGCACGCGGCAGTCCGGGCAATACTGGATGCCGAGCTTCACGAACAGCAGACGCAGAAAGTGGTAGGTCTCGGTCAGCGTCGCGACCGTGCTCTTGCGTCCGCCGCGACTCGTGCGCTGCTCGATGGCCACCGTCGGCGGGATGCCGAACACGCCATCGACATCCGCGCGGGTCGCGGGCTGTACGAACTGACGCGCATACGCATTCAGTGATTCGAGGTAGCGGCGCTGGCCTTCGGCGAACAGGATGTCGAACGCGAGCGTGGATTTGCCGGATCCGGACACGCCGGTGACGACGGTGAAACGGTCGCGCGGCACACTTGCGCTGATGTTCTTGAGATTGTGCTCACGCGCGCCACGAATCTCGATGGCGTCGCTCGCGCGGACCACTGATGTGTCTGCATGTTTGATCTCGTACTTGGCAGCGGCTTCCTTGAGGTCCGACAGCTCGCTTGCATAGCGGCGCAGTGCCGCGCCGGTGTGGCTGGTCGGATGCTGTGAAACCGCTTCCGGTGTGCCCGTGCACACGATCCGGCCGCCACCATCGCCACCTTCCGGACCGAGATCGACCAGCCAGTCCGAGGCCAGCATCACGTCGAGGTTGTGCTCGATCAATACGACGGAGTGCCCGCCATTGGTCAGCCGGCGCAGCGCCTTCAGCAATACCGCGATGTCGTCGAAATGCAGGCCGGTGGTTGGTTCATCAAGCAAAAACAGCAGGCCCTTCGCCGTGCTCCGTCGCTTGCCGGCCGTGACGAGATGGCCCGCAAGTTTCAGCCGCTGTGCCTCGCCGCCGGAAAGCGTTGGCACGGGTTGCCCGAGGCGCAGGTAGCCAAGACCGACCTGTTCCAGTGGTGCCAGCGCCCGAACGACGTCTCGATCGTCGGCAAAAAAGTTCGCTGCTTCGGTCACGGTCATTGCCAGCACGTCCGCGATGGATTTACCCTCGATCTCAACGGTCAGCACGGGTTGCCGATAGCGCGTGCCATTGCAGTCCGGGCAACGCAGATGCACGTCGCTCAAAAACTGCATCTCCACATGCTCGAAGCCCGTGCCGCGGCAGGTCGGGCAGCGACCGGTGCCGGCGTTGAAGCTGAAGGTACCGGCGGTGTAGCGGCGACTCTTCGCAAGTTCCTGTTTCGCAAACCGCTTGCGGATCGCATCAAACGCGCCGACATAGCTCGCGGGGTTCGAGCGTGAGGTCTTGCCGATCGGCGACTGATCGAGCAGCACGACATCGTCGATCAGCTCCGCACCGTCTACGCCCTGATGTTCACCGGGCGTTTCGTTCGGGTGACCCTTCGCGCTCGCCAGCGCGTTGTAGAGCACATCGTGAATCAGGGTGGATTTTCCGGAACCCGACACGCCGGTGACACAGACGAGCTTGCGCAGCGGCAGCACCACGTCGATGTTTTTAAGATTGTTCGCGCTTGCACCGCGCACGGTTATGCATGGCGTATCGCCGCGCGTATCTGCCACGGCCTGCGGCGGGCTAACGACCGCACGGCCAGCGAGGTAATCTGCTGTGCGCGACTTACGCGAACGTAGCAGTTGTTTCGGCGTGCCTTGAAAGATCAGATCGCCGCCATGTTCGCCGGGGCCGGGCCCGATATCCAGAATGCGATCTGCCGCGAGGATCACCTGCGGATCGTGTTCGACGACCAGCAGAGAATTGCCCGCATCGCGCAGCCGGTGCAACACCGTGACCATGCGCTGCATGTCGCGCGGGTGCAGGCCGATCGATGGCTCGTCGAGCACGAACAACGTGTTCACGAGCGAAGTGCCCAGCGCCGTCGTCAGGTTGATCCGCTGCACCTCGCCGCCGGAAAGCGTGCGCGACTGGCGATCCAGCGTCAGATAGCCGAGCCCCACGGTCTGCAGATAGCCGAGCCGCGCACGAATCTCGCCGAGCATGAGGTCGGTCGCTTGGTCGATGCCTGCTGGCAGGGTGAGATCGGCAAAGAACTTGGCCGCGCGATCGATCGGCAGCAGCATCACGTCATGCAGGTTCAGGCCAGGCAGGTTATGCCAGGCCGCACGCCTGATCCGCACGGCATTCGGGTAATGACGCTGGTCGGCCGCCAGTACGGCGTCGGCCTGCCGTTTCGTTCCGATGCGATGCAGCAGCGATGCGGTCTGCAAGCGCGCGCCACCGCAATCCGGGCAGGGGTTGTACGCGCGATACTTCGACAGCAGCACGCGTATGTGCATCTTGTAGGCCTTCGACTCCAGCCACTCGAAGAATCGGTTGATGCCATACCAGATGTTGCGTTTCCATGGCCCTTCGCCGCGCCAGATCCAGTCGCGATGTTCATCGGGCAAGTCACGCCAGGCGATGTTGGTTGCGATGCCATGACGTTTGCATGCGCGCATCAGGTCGCCCTGGCTGTCGATGAAGCTGTCGGTTTGAAACGGGCGTACCGCACCGTCGGCAATCGTCTTGCCGGCATCCGGTACGACCAGATTCGGATCGATGCCGATCACGCGACCGAAGCCACGGCAGGTCGGGCAGGCGCCGAGTGGCGAATTGAACGAGAACTGGTTCGGCTGCGGATCGCGGTAGTTGAGGTCGCAGTCCGGGCAATGCAGATCGGTCGAGAACTTCAGCGCCTCACCCGGCGATCGATCGGCATTCATCGGGTACACCTGCACGCGCCCGCCACCCATGTGCAGCGCGTGGTCGAGTGCGTCGGCGAGGCGCTGCGGATCATCCGCGGGTTTCAGTCGATCCTGCACGACCTCGATGCCTTGATCATCCTCGCGATGGATGCGCGTATACCCCTGGCTCGCGAGGAAGGTCCTGACCTTGTCAAGGTTGCCGGCGTGTTCCAGCGGAACCGTAAACGTGACGATCGCGCGATCCAGAGCCGTCACGGTCTGCGCGATTGAATCGGTGCTGTCGCGTACGACCTCGCGTCCGCAACCACTGCAGAAGAGCTGCGACGCACGCGCGAACAGCAGCTTCAGATGATCGTTCAGCTCCGTCATCGTGCCGACCGTCGAGCGCGAAGTGCGCACGGGGTTGGTCTGGTCGATGGCGATCGACGGCGGAATGCCGTCGATGCGATCCACGGCCGGGCGGTCCATGCGATCGAGAAACTGCCGCGCGTATGCAGAGAAGGTCTCGACGTAGCGGCGCTGACCCTCGGCGTAGATCGTGTCGAAGGCCAGCGAGGATTTGCCCGAGCCCGAAACCCCGGTGACGACCACCAGCTGCCCGAGCGGAATCTCCAGGTCGAGACCCTTCAGGTTGTTCTGGCGGACGCTACGGAGCGTGATTTTGCCGGTGGGCATGGGGTTGGGTAGAAAAGTTGACGGCCGAGCCGACCTATCAGTCTATCGCGCAGGCCTGTCTTTGAAATCTGGCTTGGAATGTCTAAAATAGACAAATCGTCTAGTTTCCGGGTGCCCCAACTATGCGCTACGTATCCGCAACAGAAGCGAAACAGCGGCTGGCCGCAGTGCTCGATGCCGCGCAAGCCGAGCCCGTGACCATTCGGCGGCAGAATCGCGAAGTAGCGGTGCTCGTCTCACCGAAGGAATACCAGCGTTTGCGGGGCTTGAGCGTCGAGGATTTCGAGCGCTTTTGTGAGCGAATGGGCGAGCAGGCCCTGAACCGGGGCCTCACCGAGGAGAAGTTGGCCCAGATGCTGGCTGAATGAGCGATCGGCCACGGCTCGTATTTGACACCAACTGCCTCATCAGCCACCTGTTGCTTCCCAAAAGCGTTCCGGCTCAGGCGGTCGGTGTGGCTGTCCGGCGGGGACAGCTTCTTGCCTCGGAAGACACCTTGGCGGAGCTGGCGGATGTGCTGGCGCGCCCCAGGTTCGATCACTACATTGCGCTGGAGGACCGCATGGAATTTCTGCGCAAGTTCGGCCGTATCGTGGAAGTGGTACCCATCACTACGCGTGTACAGGCCTGCCGTGACCCTCGTGATGACAAATTTCTCGAGCTTGGGTTGAGCGGCAACACAACCGCGATCATCTCGGGCGACAACGATCTGCTGGTGTTGCACCCATTCGGAACCGTGCAGACTCTCGCTCCGGCAGACTACCTGTCTCAGCTTGCGGACCGCCCATAACGGCCAGTTGACATTCCGTCGGCAACAGACTGTTGACGGAGGCTTGTGACCTCTTGCGGATTGCCTGAACCCGGGCGGGTCTACACGACAACGCACTGCCCGAGCGGGAACTCCAGATCGAGACCCTTCAGGTTGTTCTGGCGGACGTTACGGAGCGTGATCTTGCCGGTGGGCATGCGCGTTGTGGCTCAAAGCCAGCGGGTCGGACAACCCACAATCTTACAGCGGGCCGACCGCCTGCTGCTGATGCCCGAGCCACCTTCAGCCGCCCATATCTGGGCAAGGCAAATTTGTGACTGGGCAGAATTTGTTCTTGCCATACCGTACACGGTGGGCTATCAATAAAAGCGTCGCCCGGAAAACGGGCGATAACCCGGGGCGTGGGGGCGCAATGGGTGCGACCGGCAGGGACCAGTCCGTCGGTCGTTTTGGGAACTTGGAGGGCTGACGATGCATGTCAACCGTGTGGGGCGCTGCGCCATGCAGCGTTGTTGGAAATTGTGTATTCCTGTCGATTTGGTCGTTCGATCCGTGACGAGTCGCGTGAGTGTCGTCGTGCGCGGATTAACCCGACCAGGAAGCAGCCGTCTTTGCGCGAACTCCGTCGGCGTTTCGCGCGCTACGCCACTGTTGCGATCGAGAGGATAAAAATGAGGCTGACTGTTCTGTGGCCGTCGATACTTCTTGTAGCTACGGGGTGCGCAAACCTAAGCAGCGTGCACCGGGATCTGAATGTCGACGAGGGTAAAGGCGCGCTAATCGATATCAAGCAACGTGCGATATTCGCATCCCGTCAGGTCCACTCCGACGGAAGCGCTCGCACGCTGGTTTGTGCGGAACCAAGTCCAGACTCTCTTTCGGCCTATGCGGCGGAGTTTGCGGCCGAGGCAAATCTGCCAAACAACGTCGCGGCTCAGCTCACTGCCGCCCTGCAGGAAGGCAGCGCATTCGTGGGTCTTCGTACCCAGAGTATTCAGTTGCTCCGTGACTCGCTATATCGTTTGTGCGAGGGATACATGAGCGGTGCACTCGATACCGGAAAGTACGATATCTTGATGCGCCGGTATCAGAAGTACATGGTAGCTCTTCTGGCAATAGAGCAGCTGACAGGCACAGTCAAAACCCCAACAATTTCTTTTGATTCCAAAGGGTCGGCGGAGGCGGCGAAGTCCATTTCGAGTCTCCGTTCACAGCTTGAACTGGTAAACCGGAAGATATCATCAATTCAGGGGGTGGCATCAGCGGGCAGTCCGGGGGATGCCAAAACCGATCAAATGGCCGCAGCGGCAGCAGCAAAAACGGATATTGCTGATTTGGAAAGTGATAAAAAGGCAATTGAAAAGGCAATAGAAAATGCGCGTGGAATGGCGGCGTCTGGTGAGACGACCTCGTCCATCAGTGAAATAGGAACGGCCTCCTCGAGAAGCGACGCGCATATTCAAGCGGTTTCGGATACGGTTGAAAGAATCGTAACAGCAATCATCGAGACCGACGATACGGGTCAGTTATGCTGGGCATATCTCAATTGGGGGGATAGCGAAAAAACGGCCTTGGGCGAGGCATGTATAGCCTATATCCAGAATGCAAACGTCCGCGACAGACTGCGCAACGAGGAACGAGAACTCGAACTACAAGAGCGTGGGATGCGGCTTCGGGAAGGAATTGAGAATCTGAATGACGGCGACGTCATTCAGGATAACAAAATGCGGTTTCCGATTAGGGGAGAGCAAGATGGGTGGGGTATTGCACATGTTCCAAACGAAAAGTCAAAGGACGAACTGGGGGCGATTTGATTTTCGTCTAGCGGGCCGCGCCGATAAGAATGGTAGCGCTCGCCTGGACAGCGAGGATAGCCGGCTACAGTCGGATTCCTTCTAGCGGCTCCGTCGTTGGCTGCCTCGGCGATCAGGGGTTCGATGACCGGTTGGGGCGAAATCCGGGGCGGTCGTGATCGAGGGCGGCCATTGCTTGACGCTTTTTGGTCCTGAAGATCGCGCTCGTCGCGCCCGTGAATCTGGTTGAATCCTTTGCGGCCGTGGTCGTTGTCGTCAGGTTTCTTAACATAACGGCGATCGGGCACCCAGTCGCCCTCGGTGTAGAAGTTTCGGGTTGGGTCTGGGCTCTTTTGCTCGCGCTTGCCACGAATATCTTTGCACTGGTCCTAGCGCCGGACGCCCCTTCCGCTATGGTCGTAGCCGTGGCTGCGACGGTATCGGTCTCCACTGCTCTGCCGGTGTCAGCGACGCCGGTTCAACAATTGAGCAGCGGCGAGGGTGCGAGGAGGACGTCAGGCCGAGTCGGGCGCTCGGCCACCAGCCACCAGCCACCGGCCGTGTGCGCTGAGTAGGGCGGCCCGTATTGCCGGGGTTCCCGCTTTTGGACCGGCTCTGCTCGGGAAGGGGCAGACGCGATAACGCTCGCCGCTGGGTGCTTTCGCCGTGGCTGGAATTGGCCCGGAGTCAGGACTAAGATTCCTCAGGCAAGCATTTCCGCATTGGGGGGTCATCATGAAAAGGGCACTGACTTTAGCGAGTGCTGTATTTGCACCGATGGCGCACGCCACTTCGGCCGCGGTGCCCGAACCGAACATACTGGCGCTGGGCGGGATCGGGGCGGTCGCGGCCGTTCTGATCTGGCGTATTTCGCGCCGTCGCTAACCAACTGAATTGTCGAACAAACTTCGACGCCTGCCGGGCGGCGGAGCGGGAGGGGCTATGAAGATTCGCGTTCTCACGGCGCTGGGCATGTTGCTTTCCAGCGGCAGCGTCCTCGCGGGCGTCGTTATTACTCCGGTGTCCGAACCGGGCATCCTTGGGCTGGTCGGCGCGGGTGCCCTTGCTGGCGCCCTCGCGTGGCGAATCCGGCGTCGACGGTAAGTCTCATCGGTCTTGAACGGTATCCCGAAGCCGAACGTCCACCACGGGGGAAACGCAATGAAAATTCGCATCATTTCTGCGCTGGGCCTGCTGGTTGTCAGCGTCAGCACTTTGGCCGGTAACGGGGGCGCTCCGGTTTCCGAGCCGAACATCCTCGGTCTGGCGGGCGCCGGCGCGCTCGCGGCAGTGCTTGCCTGGCGAATCAGGCATCGCCGCTGAGTCCCGGGCGCTCGGTTCCGTTATCGGGCGCCCATCACCTGCGGGTTGGGGGGTAGACCATGTTGGTACGTTTTCTCGCGGCGTTGGGTGCGCTCGGTCTCAGTGCGAGTGCCTACGCCAGTTGCGTGGTAATTCCGGTTTCCGAACCCAATGTCGTCGTGCTCGCCGGCGCGGGTGCGGTGGCTGCCGTGCTCGCCTGGCGGATCAAACGTCGTCGCTAGACTGAGCGGGTCGCGCTGGCCCGAAGCGGATGGAGACCTGGTTGATCGAGCGCGAGCCGGAGATCTATCTCCTGCTCTACTTCGCGATGATTTGCATCGTGGCGATACTGGAATCCCTTGCGCCGCGACGAGCGTTGAATGCGCCTATGCTGGGGCGCTGGCGCACGAACATTCTCGTCACCATTGTGGACATCGCGATCGTCCGTCTTGCGTTCCCCGTTCTTGCGGTCGGCGCCGCACTCTGGGCGCGCGAAAACGGCTGGGGACTGTTCAACCATGTCGCTGCGCCGACGACTGTTGCCGTTGTGGGTTCGCTCGTGGTGATGGATGTCAGCCGCTACTGGATGCACCGGTTACTGCATTCGGTACCGGTGCTCTGGCGGCTGCACCGAATCCATCACTCCGACCCGGACTACGACTTTTCCACGGGGCTGCGGTTTCACCCGCTCGAAGCTGTGGTTTCCACCGCCGTCGATCTATCGATCGTTGTACTGCTTGGAGCGCCGCCGCTGCTTGTCGCTGTATACGGCCTGTTCTCGGTGGTGATGACGTTTTTTGCGCATGCGAACGTAAACATCCCAGCAGGTGTTGATGCGCTGGTGCGGATGGTGTTCGTCACGCCCGATGTACATCGCACGCATCATTCGATCGACATGGAAGAGGCCAACTCAAACTTCGCCGCTATCACACCGATATGGGATCGCCTATTTGGCACCTACCGGGCTGCGCCGGCGTTGGGACATGCGCGCATGGGCATTGGCGTGAAAGACGTGCCCGTGGGCGAGGCCATCGGGCTGCTGGCCGTGCTGCGCGATCCGTTCCAGCGCAGAACCAGCGGCGGCGTCTCGAATCAGACGACAGCCTGACAGCCGGATGCCCGTCGGGACTGCAAGTCTGTACGGTCGGTTCTAGTCTCGGCGGCGTTGTCTGCCGTAATCGTCATCGCGCGATGAGGAACGGTTCGACCAATCCCGCGAGCCGCCCCTATCGTTCGCGGACTTCGATCGCTCATCCAGACCGTGAATCTGGTTGAATATTCTTTTGCCGCTGTCGTTGTCGTCAGGTTTCTTCACATGGCGGCGATCGGGCGCCCAGTCGCCCTCGGTGTAGACGTTCCGGCTGGGGTCTCGGCCCTTATGTTCGCGCTCGCCACGAAAATCACTTCGGTGACCCGAACGCCGGTCATCCTTTTTGCCACGGTCGTGGTCGCGCCGGCGACGGTCTGAGTGGTGGCCGTCATGGCGATTCTTTTTTCCGTCGCGATGGTGGTCGTCGTGGTAGATGGTTGACCCGTAGTGCGGCGTGTGGACGGACCAGACGCCGACGGACCAGGCCGGATAACCGTAGCCGTACCCATAGTCATCGTAGAGGTACTCGCGGTCGTAGCCGTCGTCGTAGGCGTAGCCCGCATATCCGTAGTCGTAATAGTGGGCACAACCGCCGAGTGTGGCGGCCAGGCCCAATGCGGCGATCGCGGTCAGGCGTTTCATGGCGATGCCCTCGTATTCATGAATCATGGTCCTCAGGCTACGCGCGGGTGGCTGAACCCTGGCTGAATGCCCCCCCGTCCGCCCGCCCCGAGTCTGACTGCCTCGTTCGGTCGGCAGATTCCGCCAGGCCCTTGCTTTTGCGCGGGTTTGGGGCTATCAGATGGTGCGAATAACGACGCCTGATTCCGCGATGCTCGGCCAGAGTGCCGACGCCAGGGATCTCGGGTAGACGGTGGGGTGGTTCCAGCTGGGGGAGGGTCTCATGAGTGCCGAGTCGCCGCCGCCATCCGGTGGTTTGCGTGGGTTTATGGGTTTTCTGATCGCTCACGGTCAGGCGCCGAGGGTCGCGTTGGAGGCCGAGGCCGTCCTGCAGCAGCGGCAGGTCGCGAATTCCGCGCTGTCTTTGCGCTTTGCCCTCGTGCTGTCGCTCGCCTGCATGATCGCCACCCTCGGTCTGATGGCCGACAGTCCGGTCACGGTCATTGGCGCGATGTTGATCGCTCCGCTGATGAAGCCGATCGTAGCGTTTGCCTATGGCGCGGTGACCGGCAATTCGCGCCTCATGCTGCGGGCGTTCATCACGGTCGCTGTGGGAATAGCGATCACCCTGCTGGTCGCTGCCGGCACCGAAGCTGCGTTTGACCTGCGCGGGCTGACCTCCGAGATTCTTGCGAGAACCCAGCCGTCGCTGATTGATCTGGGCGTTGCGGTCGCCGCGGCGATCGCCGCCACACTGGCGGCCACGCGCCCCGACGTTGCGGAAACCTTGCCAGGCGTCGCGGTAGCCGTTGCGCTGGTCCCACCGCTTTGTGTGTCGGGCATTGGTCTGTCGACGCAGCAATGGTCCGTCGCCTCCGGCGCATTCATTCTGTTTGCCGTAAACCTCGCCGCAATCATGTTCTGCGCTGGCATCGTGTTTCTGATCGATGGGTACGGAAAATCGACGCGCGCCGTTCCCGGCATGCTCGGCATCTCCGTATTGCTGGCGGTGTTGGCACCGTCCCTGTTCGCGTCGATGAAGCGCTTGCATGTCGACGACGTGGCACAGGATACGGTTGAGCATTTTCTGCATGAACTCTATCCCGTCAACCAGACGGTGCATCCGGACGATCTGCGTCGTGTGGATGCCGTGTTATTCGCGGACCATGTGTTCGTGTTCGTTGAACTGGAGGCGCCGGATAACGCCTTTTCCGCGCTTCAGTTGCGCACGCTGTATGAGCGAGTGTCGGCTGATCTCGACAAACCCGTCAATTTGAAACTTCAGTTCATCCGCACGGATGAAATGACGATTTATCCGTTCAAGCCTGCAACTGGCGATTTGCCCCTGTATGGCGCCGACAATCCCGTACCGCGTCGCTGAGCGTGCGGGTGCTATGCTGCTATCGAATGAGAACCGGCATGGAACCGTGAGTTTAGTACGATTGATCTGTGCGCCTTTGTTGTTTTGGATGACCACCGTGTTGTCCACGGTCTCGACTGCCGCTGACGGCAAGTCAGGTGGTGGTTTCAGCTTGGAGGTGGTTGAGAACCTGGCCCTGTATTTCGCGACCGAGTCCACGCGGAGATTGCACATTCCGCTGGCGATGAAGATCTTCATGATCGCGACGGACGAGCCCACACGGCAGGAGGAGATCGACAAGATCAGGGCAAATCCGCCGAAGGCCAATGAGCGCGGCGTGGTCTATCCGTTCGGAAAGCACAACCCGCTTTCGCTGACCTACAACGAAAATCGCCGGACGATGACCGTCTGGGAGCGGTTCGTCAAGAAACGCGGGCGGATCGGATACTACGGCCTGACGGGTGTTGAACTCGCGGCGGCGCTCAATGAGGCGACTTCACGTGAGGATGAGCGTGCCGGTACGGATTTTGCCTACGATCCCGTGGCCGACGCGGTTTCATTGCACCGCGAATACCAGCGTCCGCCGGAAGACCTCGACCGCTTCTACGAAGAAGTGAACGGTATGGTCAAGGCACAGCTCCACTGGCTGGAAAGCGAGCGATTCATCGAGGTGGCCAAGGCCGCGGTGAAACGTCATGCACCGCCGGTCACTGCAAGCGCTGAAAACGATGGCTTTCGTGCGAGCCTGGTTCTGCGGCACTTCTCGGTATATCCGGTGCTGACGCAGTTCTATGTCGCCCGCTATGTGAAGACGTGGAACCGACGCCACGGGGCGCCGTCGCCGTTGCTGGTCTCGGACGATCGCGTGTATACCGGCCAGAATCTGAATGGATTCATTCACTTTCAGGGCGCCACGAGCGGTGACGATGGGAGCGGGGCCGTGAATGCAACATTTCGTCTGCTCTATCCGAACGGCACCCCGGTGTTTGAAAATCACCAGGTCGAGATCTGGCGGACGCCGTCACCGCCCGCCGATCATCTGCAACTGGGTCTGAACAACCTCGTGGTTCCGTTCGGTGCGGGCACACCGTTGGGCTCCTACAAGCTGGAAGCGAAAGTTTGCGACGAAGTTGCCGGGCGTTGCGTAAGCCTCACGCATCCCTTCGAGTTGACGTCATCCTGACCGGTAGACGCTAATCCGTTTGATCGAGCGTGGACTGGCTCGACAACAACGGTGCGGCTTCCAGGGTTTCGGCATCCATCAGCTCGGCGACCCGCTGTACGCTCGACAACAGCAGGTTCTGTTCCCATGCGGTGAGCTGCCCGAACCGCTGAACGAAGGTCTCCTGCAGCAGGGGCGGCGACCCCGCGACCACGTTGTAGCCGGCCTCGGTCGCGCGAAGCACCACGCAGCGCCGATCGGCCTGGTCACGACGGCGCTCCAACAGGCCGCGCTCCTCAAGCCGTTTGAAAATGCCGGTCAGGGTCGCCTGACTCAGGCTGACGCGGCGGGCAAGTTCGCCTGCGGTCAGGCTGCCGGCGCGCACGATTGCGTTCAGCAGGATCGCCTGCGGTCCGGTCAGACCGTAGCGCTGATACAGGCTGCGTGAGTGCATGTCCACGGCCCGCATCACGCGACGCAGGGCGACGAGCATCTGCTCTGACTGGTCGCCTGGCGAGCCGTTGGCCCGGTGCGGATGATTTGCAGACAAATCGTTTCTGGGCATGGAGCGGGATCCGCAAGGATGGGTAGTTCGAGCCGTCTGCGCCGCGGCGTATGCGCGCCTGATCCATGTTAGCTGAGGGCTGGCTTATTCCAAACTGGTCTTTCATGTCTGTATGGTTGATGGCGACGCAAGCGGGCCGACTGGGCAGCGGGAGAGGGTGTTCGGCACGGGAGGCAGCGACCATAGACCTCGATCATCGCTGGGCTGCGGTTGCTTCGGCCCGGCAAAATCTTTAGCCTACTAAACAATTTCGCCGTTTCCCGTCTGGACGGCTACGCCATGAACTGCTTTGCGGCCAGTTCCGGCGCGGTGCTGCTTGCAGTGTTCTGCATGGCCAGCACCATCGCCACCGCCGGCCCCCTCCAATTGCGCAGCGACACCGAGGTCGCCAGCGCCGGCTACTTCACCCTGAGTTGGGACGGTGTTGGGCCGTCGGTCTTCGAGTTGCGTGAGACCGAACGGTCAGGCTCGTCACGCATCGCCTATCACGGGCCCGACACCGCACGCCTGGTCTCCGGCAAGCCGGACGGGGTCTATCGCTACGAGGTACGTCCGATGGGTGAGGTCACATGGAGCGAGCCCGTCACTGTATCCGTGAACCATCATCCCCTGTCGCGCGCGCTCGGCTTCTTTGCCGTGGGTGCGCTGGTATTCGTCGCGACTACCGCGATGATCGTCGTCGGCGCACGACGCACATGAGTCGAGTCCGTTCACCGATGCTCGCATGCAACCTCGAGCGTCTACGAGCGGACCTCGATGAGTTGTCGGGGATCGGTCGGGCCAGCGACCACGGCATCCACCGCACCGCGTTCAGCGCCGCCGATATGCAGGCGCGCGCTTGGCTGCGTGAGCGGCTGGAAGCCGCGGGATTGCCCCATGCGATGGACGGCGCCGGCAACGTCAGCGGCTGGCTGGGTGATGCGACCGCCACCACCGTCATGACAGGCTCGCACCTGGATTCCGTGCCCGGCGCGGGTCATCTCGATGGCGCGCTCGGCGTGATCTGTGGCCTTGAGGCCCTGCGTGTGCTGGCGGAGTCAGATTTGGGCCTGCGCCACCGCGTCGAACTCGTTGGTTTCAGCGACGAAGAGGGCCGTTTCGGCGGCCTGTTCGGATCGCAGGCGCTGTGCGGGCAACTGACGCCGGAGGATCTCGCGGCCGCGGAAGACCTCGACGGCGTCAAGTTGACTGAAGCGATGGCCGAGCACGGGATGGACGCCCGCGAAGCGCTTGCGGCACACCGCGCGCCCGGAAGCATCCTTGCCTTCGTTGAACTGCATATCGAGCAGGGTCCGGTGCTCGACCGCCAGCAGGTTCCACTCGGAGTCGTCGAGGCGATCACCGGGCTGTTCAAATGGAATGTGCGTTACACGGGTGCCGCCGACCATGCGGGTACCACGCCGATGGACCTGCGTCGCGATGCGTTCCAGGGCATGGCGGAATTTGCACAGCAGATGACGCGCGTGCTCGAGGAATACGGCAGTCCGCGCAGCCGCGCAACAGTCGGTCGCGTGCAGTTGCATCCGGGAGCGGCGAACGTGGTGCCGGGAATCGCTGAGTTTTCGCTGGATGTTCGCGATACCAATCCGGCTGTACTCGCCGATCTTGCAAGTGCATTCCGGCGCACGCTGGAAGCGATCGCGCGACGCCGCGGGCTGATGTTCGAGTTCGAGGTGCTCAGCGAGATCGCGCCGGTACGTTGTCACGACAGCGTGGTCTCCGCCATCGAGGCCGCCGCGGCCGAGCGCGAGGTCAATGCCATGCGGCTGCCCAGCGGGGCCGCCCATGACACGCAGATCATGGCCTCCATCGCGCCGGCCGGAATGATCTTCGTCCCCAGCCGTGATGGCCGTAGCCATTCGCCGGCGGAGTGGACTTCATTGCGCGATATCGAAACCGGCACGAACGTGCTGATTGGCACACTGCTTCGACTCGCCGCCTGATTCGGAATGTATTCATGAGTAAATCCACGCAATCGGCCGATGCCTTTCTGAACGTTGACCCGCTGCGCGAATCGTATCGACATGCGATCACGGAAACGCCGGCGGTCCGTACGTCGATCCGCCATGCGGATACCGCACTGCTGTGCATTGATCTTCAATATCTCGACGCCGCGCGTGGTTGTGGAGTGTTCGCGGATGCAAAGCGATCCGGCGTTCCCGAGCAGGCACAGACCTACTACTTCGAGCGGCTCGATGCACTGGTGCTGCCGAATGTTCGCCGTCTGCAGGACGCGTTTCGCGCGCGCGGGCTGGAGGTCATTCACACGCGCATACAGTCGTTGACACAGGACGGCCGCGATCGAGGTCCGGGGCACAAACGACTCGGCCTGCACGCGCCGCCCGGCTCGCGGGAAGCGCAGTTTCTCGAACAAGTGGCACCGGTGGGCGACGAGATCGTCATCAACAAGACGGCGTCGGGCGTGTTCACCTCGACGAATATTGAATACATTCTGCGCAATCTGAACATCACCGGGCTTGTGGTCGTTGGTGTGTATTCAAACGAGTGCGTGTCAACGGCCATTCGCGATGCCTGTGACCTCGGGTTCCACGTCACGCTGATCTCCGATGGTTGCGCGACCGTAACACCGGAACTGCAGCATGCAACCATCACGACCATGACCGACCGCTATGCGCGCGTGATGTCCACAGACGAATTCATCGCCGAATTAGCGGAGCTGGTTGTGGCCGCGTGAACGTCGTCAACTCCGCCGTGCTCGACAGCAGTACGGGCTGGTTGATCCTTGCGTTGTTCAGCGCGTTGTGGGTCGTGCTCGGCTGGTCGTTCGGGCGTCGCAATCGTGATCTGGAGGGTTACATGCTCGCCGGGCGCAAGGTTGGGCTCGCGCTGGGTACGGCCACGGCGATGGCGACCTGGGTCACCTCGAACACCACCATGGCCGCGCCGCAGCTCGCCCTGCAGCTTGGGCTCTGGGGCATGATCGGCTATTCGCTGGGCTCGATCGGGTTGCTGCTGTTCGCGCCGCTGGCGCGCCGCATCCGCGCACTGATGCCCGGCGCATTCACCAGTGGTGACTTCATCCGGCTTCGTTACGGCAATACGGCATGGCGGGTGTTCCTGCTGATTTCCTTCTTCTATGCGCTGGGTTGGCTGATCTCCATGGGCATGGCCGGCGGCGTGCTGATCCACGCGCTGACCGGTATTGACTACCGCATCGGCATGACCGTGATTGTCTGGATCTGCGTTGCCTACACGCTGCTTGGCGGTCTGCGTGCGGTCATTGGTACCGACTTTATTCAGACGCTGATCATTCTGGTCGGCATCGTCGTGCTCGGCTGGCTTGCGATCGACCGGATCGGGATCGACACCATGCACGCCGCCGTGGTCGAAGAGCGTCCGGAACTGCTGAATCTGCTGATGCCGGCGGCGATCATGTTCCTGTTCAACAATCTGTTGTTCGGCATCGGCGAGATCTTTCACTCCAACGTCTGGTGGAGCCGCGCATTCGCGTTCCGTGAAAACGTCGGCTTCAAGGCCTACCTGCTGGCCGGCCTGATGTGGGCGCCCGTGCCGATCGTTGCGGGATTCATCGCGCTCGGGGTGCCGGCGCTGGGGCTGAATGTACCCGCGGGTGACATGGTGGGCCCGATGGTGGCCGCGCAGTTGCTGGGAAGTGTTGGTGCCGTGCTGGTTTTCATCGTCGTGTTTGCGGCGCTGGCTTCGAGTCTGGATTCGCTGTTGGCCGCGACATCCGATCTGGTGCTGACCGATCTGTACAAGGGGCACGTGCGTCCGGATGCGAGCCCCGAACACCTGGCGAGCGTCGCGCGTTGGGTCGTACTCGGGCTGGGGCTGATGACCTGGCTGCTGTGCTTGCCACGTCTGGCGACGCTTGCGGAACTCCTGTATTTCACCGGCGCGTTTGTCGCCAGCACGATCTGGCCCGTGGCTGCGGGGCTTTTCTGGCGCAACGCGAACTCAACGGGCGCGGTGTCGGGCATGGTACTCGGTACTGTCACCGGGCTGATCGCGTATTTCTCGATCGGGTTCTATGTCGCGGCGCTGGTTTCGGCTGCCGTGTCCATGCTGGCCGTGATCGTGAGCACCTGGCTGCGACCCGCGGCGTTCGACTGGGCGCGGCTGAATCCCCGTGAGGGCGTGTCATGACTGCGTCTGCATCCGTACTCGGGGTTCTCGTCATCGTGGCCACGCTGGTCACAGCCGTGTCGCCAATCCTGTTGGTCGTTTTGTGGTTACGCGACCGCCGCAAAGGAGAACTGTGGTGAAACGCAATCTATCCCAGCGACTGCTCGAACCACTCGAGGAGCCCGCGCTCGACCGAACCGGGTTCGAGCGTCCACGCGCGCTGATGGACGTCGTCGGCGAGGATCTGACGCCCTTGCTTGACCTTGTCAACCGGCCGGTTGTGTCGGCACGCCAGTTCGATCGATCGCAACTTGTGCAGCTGTGTCGTGTCGCCGCGCGATATGAAACCAAGCGCCAGACCGTGAGTCGTCCGTTGACCGGGCGCATCCTGGTCAGTGCGTTCTACGAACCCAGCACGCGAACGCGGCTTTCATTCGAGAGTGCCTGGCATCGTCTCGGCGGCGACATCATGTCCATCACGGACCCGGCATCCACCGGCATCGCGAAGGGCGAATCGCTCCACGACGTGGGCGAGATGCTCAATGCATACGGCGATCTGGTGGTGCTGCGTGACAGTAACGATCGTGCCGTGTACGAAATGATGGAGGCTCTGCGCATACCGATCGTCAACGCCGGAAACGGCCTGGACGAGCATCCAACCCAGGCAATGGCCGATATCTACGCAATCCTTAAATCGTGTCCGGAGCTCGCACGCGAGCACCCCAAATGCAATGTGCGGATTGGCATCATTGGTGTGCCTGCGCGCATGCGCACAGTTCGCAGCCTGTTGCTCATGCTGGCGCAGCTTGCCCGGGGAATCGAAGCGGTCACGGTGATATCGGACGAGAAGGTACCATTTGCGGACGGTCAACTTGAGGAGCTTCGCCGTGCCGGTCTGAAGGTTGGGATCACGTCGGATCTCGACGCTGTGCTGCCGGAACTCGATGTGGTCTATATCAATTCCATCGCGTGGACCGGTGACGGTTACGAAGAGCTTGGCGTTCGATACCGGCTGGATGCGAACTCGCCGCTGAAGTCCGATGCGATTGTCATGCACCCGTTGGCACGCGGCGCCGAGCTGGATTCGAGTCTCGACGATACGTCGCACAACTGGTACTTCGCGCAGGCACGCGGCGCGGTGTTCGTTCGCATGGCGCTGCTGTCGGCGATTCTTAAAACGTTTTCCTGACTTTTATTACCCATATGCATCCATTTGCTCGACGGGCGGGCAGAGCGACGCTGTCCTGCGCCAAGTCCATCTGTATTCACAATTACGCGGCGTACAGGCCCATTGGAGTAACACCATGTGCGGCATAGCGGGGGTTTTTCATGCCGATCGGTCTCGTCCGGTCGATCCCGAAACGCTGGTCGCCATGGCGGCAATCCAACATCACCGGGGGCCGGACGGCTTCGGCTGGCAGGTCATGGACGGGATCGGATTCAGCCATGCGCGCCTGTCCATCATTGATCTGGATGAAAACCGTGGGCGCCAGCCGTTTGTGACGACAGACGGCAAACTGCTGCTGACCAAGAACGGCGAACTCTACGACTACAAGCGAATCCGCGCGGAATTGACGGCGGACGGCGCAAGATTCCAGACCAAGTCGGATTCCGAGATCATCCTGCATCTGTATCCTCGTTTTGGGCTGGAGGGAACCCTGCCGCATCTGCGCGGCGAGTTTGCGTTCGCACTCTACGACCACGAAGCCGACACCGTGCATCTGGTCAGGGACCGGTTCGGAATTAAACCGCTCTACTGGACGGAAGTCGGTGGCAACGTCATCTTTGGTTCGGAACTCAAGGTGCTGTTCGCGCATCCCGATGTTCCGCGCCGGTTCGACCCGCAGGGTCTTTATCACCAGCTGATGCAGGCCATTGTCCCCGGAAGCACGGCCTTTGCCGGCATCCATCAGGTCAGGCCTGGCCACGTGGTGACGATCCGCCGCCGCGATGGTCGACTGCAGATCAGCGATCGCCGCTATTGGGACATGCCGTTCCCCGCTGATGGTGTGCATGCCATGCTGAGCGACGAGGAAGCGATCGAGGGCGTGCGTGCGAAACTGCTGGAAGCCGTGCACCTGCGGCTCGAAGCCGACGTGCCGGTCGGGTGTTATCTGTCGGGTGGAATCGACTCGTGCTCCATTCTCGGGCTTGCATCCGCCGTGCAGCAGTCGCCGGTCAAGGCCTTCACGATCGGATTTGATTCCGACCAATATGACGAGACCCCGATTGCCCGGGAGATGGCGCAATCGGTCGGCGCCAATCAGGACGTGATGCGGCTGTCCGCCGACCATCTCTATGACTATTTCGAAGAAACCATCTGGCATACCGAACGCACCGTCTACAACACGCTTGCGGTTGCGAAGTTCCTGATGAGCCGGCATGTACGTGACGCACGCTACAAGGTGGTCGTCACGGGCGAAGGCTCGGACGAACTGTTCGCGGGTTATCCAGCGTTTCGCAATGATTTGTTCCTGCACGGTCTCGATCACATGGCCGAGGCAGAACGCGCGGAATGGAAACGTCTGCTGCACGAACAGAACGCGCTGTTCAAGGGCGCGATGCTCGCCGAGAACGCCGTGGAGAATGCCGCCTTGACCGAGCGTGTCGGCTTCACGCCAGCGTGTCTGCAGCCGTGGCTTGCTTCATCAAACTATGTTCCGGGGATTCTGAACCGCGAGATTGCCGACGTTTTGTCTGGCTACGATCCGGGGGCAGCGATCGCCGCAGCGCTGGACGCAGATTCCCTCGAGGGCCGTCATCCGCTGGATCGCGCACAGTACGTCTGGATCAAGACCATGCTGGAAGGACAGATCCTGACCTGGGGCGGCGATCGCGTGGACATGGCCAACTCCATGGAGGCCCGGCCCGCGTTTCTCGATCATCATCTGGCGGAGTTTGCCGCGACCCTGTCGCCCAGCGTTCGCATTCGCGGCAAGACCGAGAAATGGGTGTTGCGCGAAGCGATGAAGGGTCTGTTGCCGGAGGTGCTTTACAAGCGCGAGAAATTCGCCTTCATGGCTCCGCCGGCGCATACGGACCCGAAGAAATGGCAGGCGATGCAGGGGCTTGCGCGAAAATATCTCGACGGTGGCAGCATTGAGGCCGCGGGCCTGCTGGATGCCGACGGCGTAGATGCGCTGTTTGCATTACACGACCGCGATGATACGACGGCCGCAACCCGTAACAATCTGGATGCAGTATTCAACCACATGATCGGCGTACAAGCCCTGCACCGTCAGTTCGTTGCAACGGACGTCCCGGCGCAGGCCCGCGCCAAGGCGGCCGATCTGGGGTGGTCCGTCAAGGCCGCGAGCTGAATTTGCGCGCGAATCGTTGGCGTCCGGATTATCCGCAACTCGGCTTGATCGGTTGACTCCCCGCTTTTCGTTGCCGTTTGGCTTGGGCAATGATGTTCTTCCCGCAACAGCCGATGTTTTTCAGCGTTGCACCAGCGCCACCCGACGATTGCTTGCGCGACCGCCTTCGGACGCATTAGTCGCCACCGGCACAAGCGGTCCGACGCCCCTGCCTTCCAGCCGTGCGCCATCAATCCCGTAATCTGCCGTCAGCGCTTTGACGACCGGCTTGGCGAGACCTTCCGACAAACTCATGCTGTGGGCCAGACTACCCTGCATATCGGTATGCCCGACTACATAAAGTTTCAGGTCAGCACGATCGTTCAGGAGCTTTGCGACTTCGTCGAGCGCGGGCTTTGATTCCGGCTTGAGATCAGTCTTGTCCGTGTCAAACAAAATCCCTTCCACCGCCGGACACCAAAGGCTGGATGATGCAGATCACAACAAATACTGAAGCTTGGCAGAAGCGCGCCCTCCTAGGCGTGGAGCAGTTCAGGGCGAGTTCGCAGGTGGATCCGGAAAAGATTGCCGTCGTTGGGTATGGCTTTGGCGGAGCGACGGCCATGCAATTGACTTACGCTGGCGCATCGCTCACGGCGGCTGTAAGTGTTTACGGACCGCTGTCGCCGCCGACTCCCGAGCAGGCTGCAGCGATAAAGCCGCGCATTCTCGTCGCCCACGGTGCCTCCGACGAATCGGTGCCCAAAGACCGAATCGAGCAGTTCTCCAGCGATCTGAATGACGCCAGGGTGGACTGGGAAATGGATATCTATGGGGGCGCCAAGCATGGCTTTGCCAATCCTTATACGGGCGGCTATGGCATGGACGGACTCGCTTACAACGAGAGGGCCGACCGGCGTTCGTGGGCCCGGTTGCTCGCGTTCCTGAAGGACAGCTTCGCGCGGGACGGATCAGTCCGGCCAGAGAGTGGCGGTCAGTTCAGAGCCGCCGGAGCGACCGAGGCACGATCGCCCGCCCGCAGTGTGTTCTGGATAAGGATGTGGTGCCGAGGAGAGGACTTGAACCTCCACCGGGTTACCCCGACATGGACCTGAACCATGCGCGTCTACCAATTCCGCCACCTCGGCAGGTGGGACCGCGCAATCTACTGGTGCCGTGACGGCTTGTCAAACGTCCGCGGAGCGGGGATGATCGCGGCGTCATGAGCCCACCGAAGAAGCCGCGCCGGGAGCAGTCGCTCTCGGGCGATCCGCATCGGGCGCGCGAAGCGCGCCACTACGAAAACCCCATCCCGAGCCGCGAGTACCTGCTCGCTTGGCTGCGTGAACACGGCGCGCCGGCGAAGCCCGAGGAGTTCGCAGAGGCGTTCGGACTGAGCTCCGGTGCGGACCGTCAGGCGCTGGATCGCCGGCTCGAGGCCATGGGGCGCGCCGGGCAGCTGATCCTCAACCGTCGCGGGGCCTGGTGTCGGGTCAACGACCGCGACCTGGTGCGCGGGCGGGTCATCGCCCATCCCGACGGGTTCGGTTTCCTCAAGCCGGACGAAGGCGGCGAAGACCTGTCGCTGTCGGCGCGCGAGATGCGCGCACTGCTGCATGGCGACCGCATCGTTGCGCGCGTGGCCGGCGTGGATCGCCGCGGCCGGCGCGAGGCGGCGGTCGTCGAGGTCATCGAACGATCCGTCACGCGCGTGGTGGGTCGTCTGCACAACGAGCGCGGCGCCTGTTTTCTGGTGCCGGACAATCCGCGCATCCACCACGACATCCTGATCGGCCCGAACGACACCGGTGGCGCGCGCGCCGGGCAGATTGTGGTGGCCGAACTCGTCGAGGCGCCGTCGCGCCATGGTCCGCCGGTCGGGCGGGTGGTCGAACTGCTCGGCGATCACATGGCGCCGGGCATGGAAATCGAGATCGCGATTCGCGCCCACGCCCTGCCGCACGAATGGCCGGATGCGGTGGTCGACGAGATGAAGGCGTTCGGAACCGAGGTGCCCGAGGCCGCCAAGGCCGGACGCGAGGACCTGCGCGAGCTGCCGCTGGTGACGATCGACGGCGAAGACGCGCGCGATTTCGACGACGCCGTGTGGGCCACCCGCACGCGCTCGGGCTTTCGCCTGATCGTCGCGATTGCGGACGTGAGCAGCTACGTCGAGCCCGGCACGGCGCTGGATCGCGAGGCCTACAGTCGCGGCAACTCGGTCTATTTCCCGGACCGCGTCATTCCGATGCTGCCCGAGGTGCTGTCCAACGGGCTGTGTTCACTGAACCCGAAGGTCGACCGGCTGTGCCTGTGTTGCGAGGCGCGCATCGATGGCGATGGCTCGATCACCCGCACGCGGTTCTTCGAGGGCGTCATGCGTTCGCACGCGCGCCTGACCTACAGCGAGGTCGAGGCCATGCTCGTGCGTGGCGATCATGGACTGCGCAGGAAATATTCCGGCGTCGTCGCGCAGCTCGACGATCTGAACGCCCTGTATCAGGTGCTGCGCACGGGACGCGAAAAACGCGGTGCGATTGACTTCTCGTCAAGCGAAACGCGCATCGTGTTCGATGCCGAGCGCAAGATTGATCGCATCGAACAGCGCGAACGCCTCGAAGCGCACCGGCTGATCGAGGAGTGCATGCTGGTCGCGAACGTTTCGGCCGCGCGGTTTCTCCTGCGTCGAAAGATGGGCACGCTGTTCCGCATCCACGAACAGCCCGATGCAGATCGCGTCGCTGACACGCGGCGGTTTCTCGGTGAGCTTGGGCTGCGCCTGCCGGGTGGCGAGTTGCCCACGCCCGGTGACTACGCGCGGCTGATCGCGCGCATCCAGGAACGCCCCGATGTGCGAATGGTCGAAACCGTGCTGCTGCGATCCATGATGCAGGCGGTGTATTCGCCGGACAATGTCGGGCATTTCGGTCTCGCCTACGAAGAGTATCTGCACTTCACTTCGCCGATCCGCCGCTATCCGGACCTGCTGGTGCATCGTGCGATCCGGCATCTGCTGCGCGGCGGCAAACCCGGATCGTTCGGGTACAACCACGATCGCCTGCTCGAGACCGGAGAGCACTGCTCGATGACCGAGCGGCGCGCCGACGAAGCCACGCGCGATGCGGTGAACTGGCTCAAATGCGAATACATGCTCGCGCATGTCGGCGAGGAGTATGCAGGCACGATCAGTGCCGTGACGTCGTTCGGGCTGTTCGTTGAGCTCGACGGTGTCTATGTCGAAGGACTCGTGCACATCACGAACCTGCGCAATGATTACTACCACTTCGATCCGGTTGGCCATCGGCTGGAAGGCGAGCGATCCGGTGAGGTGTTCCGCCTGGCCGATCGCGTGCGCGTGAAGGTTGCGCGGGTCGATCTGGAGGAGCGCAAGATCGACTTTGAACTGCTCGAACATGGCAGTTCGCGTGGCGGCGCAAAGCCTGCCCGCAAGGACAAGCCCGCGCGCGAGAAACCCGCCAGGCGCGGCAAGCGCGACAAGCGCAAGCGCCGGTGAGTGAAAAGCCGGCGCGCATCGGCGGTCTGCACGCGGTGCGTGCGGCACTGGATGCGCACGCGGATGCGCCGGTCCGGGCGATCTGGGTCACCCAGGGGCGCAACGATCGGCGCATAACCGAGCTTGTGGAAGCCGCAGCTTCACTGGGTGTGTCCGTCCATCGGGTCGACCCGCGTGAACTCGATCGCATGCTCGCCGGCGTTCGACATCAGGGCATTGCCGCCGAGGTTCGGTTGCCCGAGACGCACGACGAACATTCATTGCGAGCCCTGATCGAGAACGCTGACCGGCCGGCGCTCCTGCTGGTGCTCGACGGGGTGACCGATCCGCACAACCTCGGCGCCTGTCTGCGCAGTGCCGAGGCCGCGGGCGCGCTCGCCGTGGTCGCGCCCCGGGATCGCGCGGTTGGACTCACGCCGACGGTTGCGAAGGTCGCGGCCGGGGCCGCCGGGCGCATCCCGTTCGTTCAGGTGACCAATCTCGCGCGGACGCTGCGCGAGCTTCAGGGCCTCGGTCTGTGGCTGGTCGGCATGGCGGACGGTGCGACGCAGTCCCTGTACGCGACCGACCTCAGCGGCCCCGTCGCGCTGGTGCTGGGCGCGGAGGGCGCGGGGCTGCGCCGTCTGACCGCCGAGCAGTGTGATTTCCTCGCCCGGATCCCGATGGCGGGCGCGGTCGAGAGTCTGAATGTTTCCGTCGCGGCCGGCGTCTGTCTGTTCGAGGCGGTGCGCCAGCGCGCTGCTCCCCCCGCCCGCTAGCGTGCGAAGGGCATCATCCGAATGGGATTCGAAAACTTGTTGATGTCGTTGCCCATGTGACCCATGGATGAGTTCATCTGACCCATCGCGATATTCATCTGCGCGATATTGCCGGTCATCGCGTTGATCTGGCCCGTCATGGTCGCAATGCTCTGGTTGAGTTGGTGCATGTCATTGCCCATCTTGCGCATGTCGCCACTCATCATGACCATGCCCTCGCGCACGATGCGGAAATCCGCGCCCATGCCGGCCTGACCCTCGACCATGCTCTTGGCCATGGTTTCCATGCGCCGGCCCATGCCCTGCATGTCCGTGGCCATGGAGTGCACGTCCTTGCCCATCTGCACGACGGACACCGTCATATTGCTCATGTCACGACCCATGTTGTACATGAACATGCCCATGCCGGCGGCGGCGATCAGCATCGCGATCAGTACGATCGCAATCAGCGAAAACCTGCCGATTCGGCTCGGGAGAGTGCTTGGCGGAATGTCGGAATACATATCGTTCGTGCTCAGGTTGACGGGTGGTTGCGCCGTCCTTGCCTTGGTCTGATTCAGGGCAAGACATCCAAATCGCGTTGCGCAACGCTCTCGTTGCGTATTCTGTTGCAATTTCCTGCAACACGGCCCGAGAATTCCAGCTTGCCCCTAAAGTATTGCACTGTTGCCGGGAAGGTCAATGCAATATCCGTGCACGGAATGAGGAGCCTTGCAAAATGAAGAGCGTTCAAAGAGCAGGATTGCTGCGGGTGGTCGTGGCCGCGTGCGTGTTTTCGGCTGCCGTTCCGGCGGCCGCTGACACGCCGCTGTTGCAGCATGAGTTCCCGAACGAAGGCGCGAGCCTGACCGGAATCAACGTCGTACGCGGCTGGGCGCTGTCGAGCGACGGCGTTGATACCGTGACGCTCACCATCGACGGGCTCATCGTCGGGCGTCTAGGTTACGGCGGGGTGCGGACCGACGTAACAGCCGCGCATCCGGGCTTCCCGGATTCGGACAATCCGGGCTATGCCGCCGTGATCAATTTTTCGAACTACGCGGCCGGCGATCACGTGATGAAGATCGAGGTGACCGACCTGATGGGCCACAAGGCCAGCAAGGAAGTTGGCTTTCACAGCGCGCCGCTGGTGCTTCAGGGCTATGTATTCGAGCGCGATGCCCCCGCGCCGATGGGCGCCCAGCGCCTGTCGCTCGATGAATTCGTGGTGTCCTCGGCGCTGGTCAATGCCTCGATAGGTTCCGGTTACACGGCGTTTGACCTGTACGTGCACTGGAATCAGCGGCTGCAGAACTTCGACATACGGCGAGTCGACAACCTGGGATTTTCCGGCGGACAGCCGCCCGCGGTCAATGCCGCGTCCAATCTGACGGCCGTTGAGGACGCAGGCGCGATCCGGCTCGATTGGGACGACAATTCCTCGAATGAGGACGGCTTCTATATTCATCGTCGCTATGACCATCCCATGTCAGGAATCGGCGAGTGGGAGCGAATCGCAATCGTGGACGGGGATGTGACCACGTTCAGCGATCAGGAGGCAGCGACCGTGGCGCTGAGCCCGGGCGAATACGTCTACGAGGTCCGGGCCTTCAGCTTCGAAGACCAGGCGAACGCTTCAAACTTTGCGACCTTCGCACAAACCCCGGCCTTCGTGCCTTAGTGTAGTGCGACGCGCTTGGAGGCACATTCAGAGCCCGCCAAAAGTGTCAGATCAAGGCGCGGTGCGCAGCGAATGGCTCCCCCCTTGGCAAGCGCCGCAACGCGGAGCTGGCGCTTTTGGGGGGCTCCCTTCGGGTGCGCCACAGTGCGCCTATCTGCGGCGTTGCGCCTGCTTGAAAGGGAACGGCCATTCCTGCGCAGGCGGGCCTTGCAGCTGGACGCACTGTGACTCACTGAAAGTACCTCCAAGCGCGCCGCACTACACTGGGTTTGAGGTCGCGGGCGGGGCCGTGGACAGCGCCGGCCGGCTCGCGTATCATCGCGCGTCTTTTTTCGCTCCTTGCTCCACCGCTCGCAACGGGGGGCCATCACCCACGGGGAGACAGCCATGCGACATTACGAAATCGTGTTCCTGGTCCATCCGGACCAGAGCGACCAGGTGCCGGCGATGGCCGAGCGCTATCGCGGCATCATCGAGAAGGACGGTGGCAGCGTTCACCGCTTCGAGGACTGGGGTCGCCGCCAGCTGACCTTCGCGATCAACAAGGTCCACAAGGCCCACTACATTCTGATGAATGTCGAGTGCGGTGCCGAGGCGCTTGCGGAACTCGAGGAAATTTTCCGCTTCAACGACGCGATCCTGCGCCACATGACCCTGCGCCGCGACGCGGCAGTCACCGAAGCCTCGCCGATGCTCAAGGACAAGGAGCGCGAGCGCGAACGCGAGGATGATGGTGGCGACCGCCCGCGTTCACGCGGACGCCGCTCCAGCGATGACGATTCGTCCGACGACGACAACGACGACGACGATTCGCGCGACGCCGCCTGAGTGGCCGGACGTCCGATTCACACGAAATTCCAGTATTTTTAAGGGTTATCGAACATGGCACGATCCGCGCGCAGACGCTTTTGCCGCTTCACGGCCGACGGCGTCACCGACATCGATTACAAGGATCTGAACCTGCTGCGCCAGTACGTTGGCGAGACCGGCAAGATCGTCCCGAGCCGCATCACCGGCACGCGGGCGCGCTACCAGCGCATGCTTGCCGAGGCGATCAAGCGCGCGCGCTTCCTGGCCCTGCTGCCGTATTCGGACGCGCACCGGTAACGAATCCGACCGGGGTAAGCCCGGTCGTGTGTTAGGGCGAGGTCATGCGCGCACTGGCGGCTTTTGCGATGCGTGGCCGGTCGCAGGCCGCGATGGTCGCGACGACGAGCGCGATCGGCTCGCTGGTGTTTCTGCCGCTGGCGGTCGTAAGCGGGGGCACGGTGGCGCTGGCCACCCTGCGCAAGGGCGAGACCGACGGCGCCGTGGTCATGCTGGTCTCGGCGCTGGCCGCGGCCGTGATCGTGGCGCTGCTGCTGGGCACGCCGATGCCGGCCTTCGGCTATGTGCTGGGGCTGTGGCTGCCGATGGTGCTGGTCGGATCGGTGCTGCGCAACACGCGCGCGCTGGCGCTCGGCCTGGCGGCTGCCGCGGGGATCGGCCTGGTGCTGATCGTGATCCTGAGGATCACGGTGCCGGAGGAAGTGTGGTTCGGCGTGCTGGATCGCACCCTGCGCGCGATGCTTGAATCGCAGCCCGGGTTCGACCCGAGCCAGGCCGAACCGATCCTGCGCGATGCCGCGGCGCTGATGCCGGCGGCCGTCGGCGCGATGGCCACGGCGACGTTCGCGGCTTCGCTTCTGCTGGCGCGGGCCTGGCAGGCGGCGCTGTACAACCCGGGCGGATTCGCCGACGAGTTCCGTGCACTGCGGCTCGGACAGGCATTCGCGATCGCGACCGCCGCGGCGCTGGCGCTGGCGATGTTTGTACCGGCGCCTGTGGGACTGTGGGCGCGCGACGTGGTGGCGCCGCTGGCGATCGTCTGTGCAATCCAGGCGCTGGCGGTCGCCCACGACATGGTGGCGCTGCGCGGCGCCGGGCGTGTGTGGCTGGTGCTGATGTATATCGCGATGGCGCTGACACTGCCGCAGTCGGTCGCGGTGCTTGCGGTGCTCGGCATCGCGGATTCGTTCGTCGATTTGCGCAGACGCGCGCGACGGACCTGATTGACAACGCTCCGACCGCAGGGCGCGGATACGCGCACGGCGGGGCAGGTTTCGAACCGAGGTAATACCGATGGATGTGATTCTGCTTGAAAAGGTCGGCCGGCTCGGCAAGCTGGGCGACACCGTGAAGGTCAAGAGCGGTTACGCGCGCAATTTCCTGATCCCGGGCGGTCATGCCGTGCCGGCGACGGCCGACAACGTGGCGGCCTTCGAGTCGCGTCGTGCCGAGCTCGAACAGGCCGAGGCCGAGGCGCGCTCCGCGGCCGAGGCGCGCAAGACCACGATCGAGGCGCAGACCGTGACGATCGCCTGCCGGGTCGGCGACGAGGGTCGCCTGTTCGGCTCGGTCGGCGTGACCGACATCGTCGATGCGCTGGAAACCGCCGGCGTCGAGATCGAGCGCTCCGAAGTGCGCATGGGCGACGGCCCGCTGCGCCACCTTGGCGAGCATGAGGTGGTGGTCCACCTGCACGCCGACGTCAACGCGACGCTGAACGTCGTCCTCGTCGCCGAGGAATAGGCGCCCGCCGGGCCGCTTGTCGGCGGCCCGGGCTGTTTGACAAGATAAACAGCCCAACGCCGAGGCGGATTGCCGTGCCGGATCGTGCCGCCGAAACCGCGATCGAACTGGACGGGCGGGCTCAGCAACTGCGGCTGCCGCCCCATTCGATCGAATCCGAGCAGGCCGTCGTCGGCGGGCTGCTGCTGGACAACTCCGCCTGGGAGCGCATCGGCGATGCGGTGACGGCGGAGGACTTCTACCGCCGCGAACATCGCGTGTTGTTCGCCGCCATCTCAAGGCTCGCTGAGCGCGACGATCCCTTCGACGTCATTACCGTTACCGAGTCTCTGCGAGACACCGGGCAGCTCGCCGAGGCCGGCGGCTCCGACTACCTCGCCCAGCTCGCGATCGACACCGCCAGCGCGGCGAACATCGAGGCTTATGCCCGCTTGGTCCGCGAGCATGCTATTCGTCGCGAGTTGCTGGCAGCTGCGAACGCGATTGCAGCATCGGTCTACGCCACTCCACGCCAGGCTCCACCCGCGTTGCTCGATGCGGCCGAGGGCAAGGTTTTCCAGATCGCCGACTCACGCCAGCCTGACGGGGCGGGATTCCGCGCAATTAGTCCGTTGCTAGGGCTATGCGTGGATCGTCTCGAGGTGCTGAGGACTCGCGGCGATTCAATCACCGGCATACCTACTGGGTTCCACGACCTTGATGAACGTACTTCTGGTTTACAGCCCGGCGATCTGGTGATCATTGCCGGCAGGCCGTCGATGGGGAAAACCAGTTTTTCTATGAACATCGCGGAAAACGTCGCGATCAAGGTTGGCAAGCCGGTGGCTATCTTCAGCATGGAAATGCCGGCCGAACAGCTCGCGATGCGAATGCTGGCATCATTGGGACGGATTGATCAACAAAAGCTTAGAACCGGTCGTCTCGACCAAGCCGACTGGCCGCGCGTAATTTCAGCGGTGAGTCTGCTCGACAACCAGCCGATGTTCATCGATGACAGCGCCGCGCTGTCGCCCGTGGAGCTGCGCGCCCGCGCGCGTCGACTGAAGCGCGAACATGGGGACCTCGGGCTCGTCGTGATCGACTACCTGCAGCTCATGCAGTCGCCGAGTCATGCCGACAACCGCGTCGCGGAGATTTCGGAGATCTCCCGCTCGCTCAAGGCGCTGGCGAAGGAACTCAGCGTGCCGGTCATCGCGCTTTCGCAGTTGAACCGAAATCTGGAATCGCGGCCGAACAAGCGCCCGGTGATGTCGGACCTGCGCGACTCAGGTTCGATTGAGCAGGATGCGGACGTAATTTTTTTCATCTATCGCGACGAGGTCTACAACGAGAACTCGCAGGACAAGGGCGTCGCTGAGATCGTAATCGGCAAGCAACGAAACGGGCCGATCGGCACGGTCAAGATGACATTTATTTCACATCTCACAAGATTCGAAGATTACGTTCCGTATCGCGAAGGTTACGGAGACGTCGATTAGGCCGCGCGTCGAGATCGATCTTGCGGCACTCGTCGCGAACCTAGCCCGTGTGCGTGCGCAGGCCCCGGATGCGCGGGTGCTGGCCGTGGTCAAGGCCGATGCCTATGGACACGGACTGGTGCCGGTCGCGCGCATGCTGGCGCCGCTGGTCGACGGTCTCGCGGTGGCCCGGCTCGACGAGGGCGAGGCCCTGCGCGCAGCGGGGATCGAATCTCGCGTACTGCTGCTGGCCGGCGCCGCGGACCGGGCCGAGCTGGTACGCGCGGCGGCACTTGGGCTGGGCCTGGTCGTGCACCGCAGCGAACAGGTCGACCTGCTCGCGGCCGCTGGCCCGCCATCGGTCGACGTCTGGCTGAAGATCGATACCGGCATGCACCGTCTGGGGGTCGAGCCGGCCGAGGTCGCAGCGCTGATAAGTCGGCTGAACGGGCTCGAATCCGTGCGAACCGTGCGCGTCATGAGCCATCTCGCCAACGCCGATCGTCCCGCACGCCCCGAGAACGAGACACAGCTGCGGCGTTTTGCCGACGTGACCTCTGCACTCGGCCGCGAAACGAGCCTGCTCAATTCGGCCGGTGTGTTCAGCTGGCCGGAGGCCGCCGGTGACTGGATTCGCCCGGGGATTGCGCTCTATGGCGGAGCGCCGGTTGCCGACCGCACGGCGGCGGAACTCGGCCTGAAGCCGGTGATGACGTTCTCCGCCCGGCTGATCGCGATCAACCAGCACATCGCGGGCGATGCGATCGGCTACGGCGGCGCCTGGGTCTGCCCCGAGGACATGCCGGTCGGGGTCGTCGGTGCCGGCTACGGGGACGGTTATCCGCGCCACGCGCCCTCGGGCACGCCGGTGCTGCTCGGCAACCGGCCGGTGCCGCTGATCGGCACGGTTTCGATGGACACGATGTGTGTGGACCTGCGCGGGCATGAACAGGCGCGCGTCGGGGACTCGGTGACGCTGTGGGGCGCGGGCCTGCCGGCGGACGCCATCGCCGAGCGCGCCAACACCATCGCCTACGAACTGTTCTGCGGGATCACCGCGCGCGTCGAGCATGTCTACCGCGGGTCGGCGGGTCCGGACGCTTGAGCGCCAAATCCGTCTATCGCTGCGATGCCTGCGGTGGCCAGCAGCCGAAGTGGGCCGGTCAGTGCCCGGATTGCGGCGCGTGGAATTCCCTGCACGAGGTCGCGCTGAGTTCGCCGGCCGGCGGTGCGCGGCGGCGCGGCGGCTACGCGGGCGTGCAGAGCGCCAGGGTCCAGCGCCTGGGCGAGGTGGAGCGGGGCGAGGCCGCGCGGCTCGCGACCGGTTCGGACGAGTTCGACCGAGCCCTGGGCGGCGGGCTGGTCGCCGGATCGGTCGTGCTGATCGGCGGCGACCCCGGGATCGGCAAGTCCACTCTGTTGCTGCAGACCGCCGCGGCGCTGTCCGGCGGTCGGCCGGTGCTGTACGCGAGCGGCGAGGAATCGCCGGCGCAGATCGCCCTGCGCGGCGAGCGCCTCGGACTGGACGCGGCCCGCGTCGGGATTCTGGCCGAGACCAGCGTCGAGGCGGTGCTGGCGGCGTCCGAGGCCGAGCGCGCGGCCGTCCTCATCGTCGATTCCATTCAGACCGCCGTGACCGAGCGTCTGCAGTCCGCGCCGGGTTCCGTCGCGCAGGTGCGTGAGTGCGCGGGAATGCTGGTTGAGCACGCCAAACGCGGCGGCTGTGCGACCCTGCTGATCGGCCATGTCACCAAAGAGGGTGCGCTGGCCGGGCCGCGAGTGCTCGAGCACATGGTCGACTGTGTGCTGTATTTCGACGGCGACCCCGGCGAGCGCTACCGTGTGCTGCGCGCGGTGAAAAACCGCTTCGGTGCCGCGAACGAACTCGGCATCTTCGCGATGACCGGTGCCGGGCTCAAACCGGTGTCGAACCCGTCGGCGATCTTTCTCGCGCGGCACGAGCACGAGGTGCCGGGCAGTCTTGTCATGGTTACGCGCGAGGGTACCCGGCCGCTGCTCGTGGAACTCCAGGCGCTGGTCGATACCAGCCCGCTCGGCAATCCGCGCCGTGTGGCCGTGGGCCTGGAACACAACCGGCTGGCGATGCTGCTCGCGGTCGTGCACCGTCACGCCGGCATCACGCTGGCCGACCAGGACGTGTTCGTCAATGCCGTCGGCGGCGTACGCATCACGGAAACCGCGGCCGATCTGCCGCTGGTTCTTTCCGCCCTGTCAAGCCTGCGCGGGCGGGCGCTGCCGCGCGGCCTGGTGGCGTTCGGCGAGATCGGACTGACCGGCGAGGTGCGGCCGGTTCCCAATGGCGAGGAACGCATTCGCGAGGCGGCCAAGCACGGCTTTACCGCCGCAATCGTGCCGCAGGCGAACGTGCCGCGGCGCCCGGTCGGCGGCATGTCGGTCACCGGCGTGACGTCGTTGACGGCTGCAATCGACGCGATGGGCTGACTCGCCTGCAATTTCTGGGCGCGCGGGTCGGTCTATTCTTGGGAAGCGCTGATCAGGCCATCCTGGCTTGCCAGAGTCACGAAAACGAAAAGGCGCGGTGTTTCGTTTTCTCCCATTTCCAACGGCCTGCCGCCGTTGAAAATGGCGGCCCGTCCTTAGCAGGCTGTTGAAATTCTCACTTCAACAGCCTGATATCGCGAGACAGGGACGTCTCGCCCGAAAATCGAACACCCAAGTGTTTGATTTTCGTGAGCTACCGAAAACCGCGCTTTTCGGTTGCGATGTTGAAAAGGCCATGGACGGGCCTTTTTCGACAACCTGTTAGTGCCGCGGGCAACGCTGACCTGAATCGGGGTTGCCCTTGCTGAATGCCAGCCACCACGAACGTTCGTGCAGACCGCGCGCCGAGGAGATCCACCATGCTGATTCGTAAACCGACCGACATCGCGCCATCGGAGATCACGCCCGAGTCGCTGTATCTGGACCGGCGCCAGTGGCTCAAGGCCGCGCTGGCCGCCGGTGCGATGGGTGTGCCGGGCCTGAGTGTCGCGAAGAGCGAGCCACCGGGCGATGCCGTTTTCAAGTCAGCCGGAAAGAGCCCGTTGTCGACCGACGAGGCGCCAAACGAGTGGAAGGACATTACGACCTATAACAATTTCTACGAGTTCGGCACCGACAAGGACGACCCCCAGGCCTATGCCGGAACTCTGCGCACGCGGCCGTGGGAGGTCGTCGTCGATGGTGCCTGCGCAAAGCCGGGACGGATCGGGATCGAGGACATTCTTTCCGGGTTTCCGCTGGAGGAACGCATCTATCGTCTGCGTTGCGTCGAGGCCTGGTCGATGGTGATCCCATGGGTCGGGCTAGAGCTCGGTGCCCTGCTCAGGCGCTTCGAGCCGTCGGCGGATGCGAAGTACGTTGCGTTCGAGACCCTGCTCGATCCGCAGCAGATGCCCGGCCAGCGCCGCAGCGTGCTGGAATGGCCCTATCGCGAAGGGCTGCGCATGGATGAGGCCATGCACCCGTTGACGATCCTCGCAGTCGGGCTGTACGGGCGCATTCTGCCGAACCAGAACGGTGCGCCGCTGCGTCTGGTGGTGCCGTGGAAATACGGCTTCAAGAGCATCAAGTCCATCGTGCGGATCAGTTTCACGAAGGAACAGCCGCCGACGAGCTGGAACATGGCCGCGCCAGGCGAGTACGGGTTCTATTCGAATGTGAACCCGGAGGTCTCGCATCCGCGCTGGTCGCAGAAGAAGGAACGCCGCATCGGGGATTCGTTCTTTTCCGCGCGCCGCGAGACCCTGATGTTCAACGGCTATGCGGATCAGGTCGCGGGCCTGTATTCCGGCATGGATCTTCGGAAGTTCTACTGAACGGAAGGCCCGCGTGAACGTCGATCAGCGCATCCGCTGGCTGCTCAAGCCGGCGATCTGGATTGCCGCGCTCGCGCCGTTTGCGTGGCTGGCATGGCGCGCGTTCAGTGACGATCTGGGCGCCAACCCGATCGAGGCCATCACACACACCACCGGCGACTGGGCCCTGCGGCTGTTGCTGGTCACGCTTGCCATCACGCCGCTCAAGAACCTCACGGGCTGGCGGCGCATCGTGCGTGTACGTCGCCTGCTCGGGCTGTTCACGTTCTTCTATGCGCTGGTGCACTTTGCAACCTGGCTGGTGCTGGACCAGTTCTTCGATTGGCCGATGATCGTCGAGGACATCGTGGAACGGCCGTTCATCACGGTCGGTTTCGCGGGTTTTGTTCTGCTGACTGCGCTGGCCGCGACCTCGACCACGGCCGCGATGCGCCGCATGGGCGGAAACTGGCTGCGCCTGCATCGCGCCATCTATCTCATAGCGCCGCTCGGCGTGCTGCATTTTCTCTGGCTGGTGAAGGCCGACTGGCTGGAGCCGGCGATCTACGGCGCGATTGCCGTCAGCCTGCTGGGAATGCGAATTCCCGCCGTGCGTGATCGTTTGCGGTTTGGCCGGCGGCCGTCACGGCCAGCCGCGCCGGCCCGCAATCCGGCGGCGGCCTCCTGATGCGCTGATCGACCCGCCCGGGAGACGGTTGCCGGCGCGGTGACGCCGGACAGGTTGTTGAAAAAGGCCCGTCCATGGCCTTTTCAATGTCGCAACCGAAAAGCGCGGTTTTCGGTTGCTCACGAAAATCAAACACTTGGGTGTTCGATTTTCGGGCGAGACGTCCCTGTCTCGCGTTATCAGGCTGTTGAAATGAGAATTTCAACAGCCTGCTAAATCTCCCGCCGTTCGGACTAGAATCGCGTGGAGATCACCCGCCATGCCACTTCAACGCAAACTCTTCTGGCTGTTCAGCTCGCTGACGCTGGGTCCGTTGCTGCTGTTGCAGTACGGCGTCGTCGAGCGTAACGCGCGCGCGCTGACCGAAAGCACCGAGCAGGAGGTCCACAGCGTACTCGAGCGTCTGGAGGGCGAACTGCAAACCCTGCTGGATGCCCAGGCCGCGCTCGTGCGCGGGCTGGTGGTCGTGCCGTCGGTTGACCAGTTCGCGCGGCTTGCGAGCGGTCCGACCGGGTCGGGCTACGAGCGAGCCGCAGAAGAGATCACGAAGTTCTTTCTGGACTATCAGAGTGTGGTGCCCAGCATTCAGGCGATGCGGGTCATCGACCGCGACGGCAACACCCTGGTGAAGGTGCGCGAGAAGCAGCGCATCGAGGCGGAGCACGCGATGCCCGATGGGCGGCGGTTCGTTGCGAACCTCGCCAGTCGCGAGTTCTTCCGCAGCGCACTCGCGCTCGCGCCCGGCGAAGTCGGCATGTCGCAGTTCGAACTGGGCTGGATCGAGTTCAAGGACGACTGGTGTCCGGCCATGGTGCGCTACATGACGCCGCTCGGCGAGGCCGGATTTCTGGTCGTCAACATGTGGGGCCGGCGCATCGACCAGCTGGTGAACGGCACGCTGGCGGAGTTCGGAAACGATGTTGCGATTGTCGAGCGCAACGCCGCGGACCCGTCGCGCGACGGTGTGTTTCTGTTCCACCCGGACACCCGGCAACGCTTCGGCAACCAGACGGGCAACCCCGCCCGGTTTGCGGCCGACGTTGGCGAGGCCGGCTGGGCGGCCATCCTGGCCGGGTCTGCGGACGGCACGATCGAGCATGGCGATCGCTTCTGGTTCTATCGGGCGTTCGCGCCGGATGCACGCAGCGATCTGCGCTGGGTGCTGGTGGCCTCGCGCTCGCGCGAGGCCGTTCTGGCGCCGGTCGAAGGCATGCGGCGGACGATCTGGGTGCTGCTCGGCGTGCTGGCGGTCGTCTCGATTGCACTGGTGCGCTGGTCGTCGGAGAGCATTGCGCGGCCGGTCGAGAATCTCGTCGCGCTGATGCGTCGCTACGCCGATGGCGAGCGCGTGCGCTACGAGGATGCGCGGGCGGACGAGATCGGTTCGCTCGGTCGCACGTTCAACTATCTGACCGACCGCCTCGAACAGGCCCAGGACGTACGCTGCCGGGCCGAGGCGGCCGCCGCGCGCGCGGCGCGGCTTGCGATGGTCGGCGAGCTGGCCGCCGGTGTCGCGCATGAGATCAACAACCCGATGAACAACATGCTCGGGCTGACCGAACTGATGCAGCGTCAGCCGCTGCCGGCGGCGCTGCGCGGGGATCTCGACGTGCTGGCCAGCGAAGGCCGGCGGGTCGCGCGCATCGTGCAGGGACTGCTCGACTACGCACGACCGCGCGCGCCGCACGTCGAGCGGCTCGATCTCGCCGAGCTTGCGCGCGAGAGCGTGCGCCTGCTGGACAAGCAGGCCGAGCAACTCGGCGTGCGGCTCGAGGTGCAGGGTGAAGACGGCAGCGCGGTCGACGGCGATCGCGCCCAGCTGCAGCAGGTCATCGTCAATCTGGTGCTCAACGGCATGCAGGCCAGCCCGCGCGGTGGCACGGTCAGTGTCAACGTCCGTTCCGACGGTGAATGGGCGGAGGCCCGGGTGGTCGACTCCGGGACCGGAATCGATGCGAACCTGCTGCCGCGCATGTTCGAGCCGTTCTTCACCACCAAGGGCGAGCGTGGCACGGGGCTGGGGCTGTCGGTCAGTGACGCGATCGTGCGTCAGCACGGCGGCAGCATGGGTGCCCGGCAGGAATCCGCCGGCGGACTGTGCGTCTGGTTCCACGTGCCGGCCGCCACCGTTGAGGATCGCAGCCGGCTGCCCGGCGCCGGTACGGCATGAAGGGGCTTCCGGAGAACCTGCGGGTCGACTTTGTCGACGACGATCCGGTCGCCAACCGCCTGTTCGAGCGTTACGCGATCGAGCTCGGTTTCCGCTGCCGGGTCTTTGACAGCGCCGAAGCGGCCATCGGCGTGATCGGCGAGCAGCCGCCGGATATCGTTCTGACCGATCTGAACATGCCCGCCACCGATGGCTTCATGCTGATCGAGCGGCTTGCGCGGCGTCATCCGCTGCTGCCGATCGTCGCCGTGACCGGGCAGTCCACGATTGAGCGCGCGGTTAAGGCCATGCGCACCGGTGCCGTGGATTTTCTGCGCAAGCCCTATTCCCTGCAGGAACTGGAACTGACGCTGCGGCGCAACCTGTCGAATGCGGCCCTGCGCCGCGAGAACCTGAACCTGAAACGCCAGCTCGCCGAGCCGCTGCCGGGCTACGGCATGATCGGCGACAGCCCGGCGATGTGGGCCGTCTATCGGCTGATCGACAAGGTCGCCGATGTCGATTGTCCCGTGATCGTGCAGGGCGACAGCGGCGTGGGTAAGGAACTCGTCGCCCGCGCAATTCATGATCGCGGCGTGCGGCGCAACGCGCCGTTCGTCGTGGTCGACTGCGGCGCGATCGCGGACACCCTGCTCGAAAGCGAGTTGTTCGGTCACCGCAAGGGTGCATTCACGGGAGCCGACCGCGATCGCGTCGGCCTGCTCGAGTCGGCCGCGGGCGGCACGGTGTTTCTCGACGAGATCGGCAATATCAGCGAGTCCATGCAGACGAAGCTTCTGCGCGTGATCGAGAACGCCACGGTGCTGCCGGTCGGCGATTCGCGCCCGCGCCCCGTCGCGGCGCGCTTCATCGCGGCGACCAACGCCCATCTGGCCGAGCGTGTGCGCGCCGGGGCGTTCCGCGAGGATCTCTATCACCGCCTGAATGTCGTCGCGATCGGCATGCCGAGGCTGGTCGAGCGCGAGGGCGACCTGCCGCTGCTGATCGAACATTTCTCGCAGAGCTTCGCCGCGCGTCATGGTCGTCCGCCGCGCCGCTTTGCGCCGGAGACCATCGCTGCGCTGGCGCAGCGGCCGTGGCCTGGAAACGTGCGCGAGCTGCGCAACTTTGTCGAGCGCTGCGTGATCATGTCGGACGGCCCCCGGCTGGACATCGTGGGCGACGATGCGGCCATTGCCCCGGCGCTCGCCCAGTGGTTCGGCGCGCTCGACACCATCGATGACCTCTCGCAGCGCTACGTGCGCTTCGTGCTGGATCGGACCGACGGGAATCTCGGTGAGGCGGCGCGCATCCTCGGAATCGGCCGTACCACGCTGTGGCGCTGGTTGCAGCGCGAAAGGTCCACGGGCGTTTCGAACTAGAACGGCGATCGTTTCAGAACGAAACACCTCTGGCTGGGCGGTTCAGCTTCAGTCCCGCTCGTATACCGGACTATGACCTCTTAAGCGTCTGATTTTTGGGCGCTTACCCGGCTTCCGCCGGCGTATCCGGGCGTGGCACCGTTCTGGCCCGCTTCTTGATATAGATAAATCACCTTTGGAGGAGAAACCCTAGATGAAGAAACTGGCATCGGTAGTTTTGGCTCTTTCGATGGCTGCCGGACTGGCGGCCGCGACCAATGTTTACGCGGGCGAGAAGCAGAAGGTCGTCTACCACGTGAACGGTGACGATCCCAAGCAGCAGAAGGCCGCCCTCGGCAACATCCAGAACCATATCAACGCAATTGGTAAGGACAATCTGGACCTGCGTGTGGTCATGCACGGTGACGGGCTCAGCCTGATCCTCGTGCCCGAGGGCGTGGCCGGTTCGAAGATGAAGGCCGGCAACGCCACCGACGAGATGGCGGCGCGGATCGATACCCTGAAGGGCCAGGGCATTTCGTTCAAGGTGTGCAACAACACCATCAAGGGCCGGCAGATCGACAAGGCCAATCTCTACGGCATGGAGGAGGCCGACATCGTGCCCAGTGGTGTCGCCGAACTCGCAATCCTGCAGTCGCAGGGCTTCGCATACATCAAACCCTGAAAGGCAATCCGACTCCCATGGGGCTCGACAAGGGCCCCTGCGATTTGGGCCAGGCCGCCTCCGGGCGGCCTTTTTTTTCACGGCCGATGCGGGTGTAATACGGCACAGTTGCGGAGTGAATGTCGCGCCGAGGCTTGCGGCAGCGGCGCATCAACCTCGCCATCGCGGTACCCTGACGGCCGCCGGGCTCGCGTTCCCGACGTGTCAGAACGCCGCACTCGCGGGCGACCGCAAACATAACCACACTAGATTTATTGGAGGACGGGTCCCATGGCCATGAAACGTCGAGAATTCATCCAGGCGATCGGTGCCGCCGCGGCTGCCGGCCTGTTGCCCGGTCAGCTGCGTGCCGCGGCCGCGAAACTGCCGAAGCTCTATGACGCGCCGATGCGCGGCAACGCCCGCATCCTGCATTTCACCGATGTGCATGGGCAGATCATCCCGAAATATTTTCGCGAGCCGAACGTCAATCTCGGCGTTGGTGACGCCTTCGGGCGCGTGCCGCACATCGTCGGACGCAGCTTCCTCAAGGCCGCCGGCCTTTCCGAGGGCACGCCGGAGTCCTACGCCTATACCTATCTGAACTTCGACGCGGATGCGAAGAAGTACGGCCCGACCGGTGGCTTCGCGCAGCTCAAGACGCTGCTGGATCACCTGCGCACCCAGGCCGGCGGTCGCGGCAACACGCTGACGCTCGATGGCGGCGATTCCTGGCAGGGTTCGGGCACCTCGCTGTGGACCCGCGGCTCGGACATGGTCGAGACCTCGAACATCCTTGGTGTCGACGTGATGGTCGGGCACTGGGAATTCACCTACAGCCAGGAACAGCTGCTGAAGAACGTGGCGCTGTTCAAGGGCGATTTCGTCGGCCAGAACGTGCGCGTGAAGGAATCCTCGCTGTTTGGTGGCGACTATCTGGAACTGGTCGAGAAGTACAACGGACTGGGACTGTTCAGCGAGGACACCGGCCATGCGTTCCGGCCGTATTCCGTGCGCGAGGCCGGCGGTGCGCGCATTGCCGTGATCGGTCAGGCGTTCCCTCGGCTTGGCAATGCCAATCCGCAGGAATTCTTCCCGGATCTCAGCTTCGGTCTGCGCGAGGACGACCTCAAGGATCTGGTGCAGAAGATCTGGGACGAAGAGAAGCCGGCCGCCGTCGTTCTGCTTTCGCACAACGGCATGGATGTCGACATCAAGATGGCCGAGCGTGTGCCGGGCCTGAATGCGGTGTTCGGTGGCCACACACACGATGGCGCGGCCAAGCCCATCATGGTCAAGCGCGACGATGGCAGCGAATGCATGGTCACGAACGCCGGTTCGAATGCGAAATTCGTCGGCATCATGGACATGAAGATCGACGGCAACGAGCTCAAGGGCATGGACTACCGCATGGTGCCCGTGATCTCGAACATGCTGCCGGCCGATCCCGAAATGTCCGCATACATCGAGCGCATGCGCGGCAAGGTCTATGACCAGGAGATCAAGGAAAGCCGCGTGCCCGCGCTCTATACCAACAAGGAGCGCATGGGCAAGACCTTTGCGCAGATCCTCGACGAGAAGCTCGCGATCGCCGGCCAGACACTGTACCGCCGCGGCAACTTCATGGGCACCTGGGACCAGGTGCTGTGCAATGCGCTGCGCGAACACTACAAGGCCGATGTCGCGCTTTCGGCCGGCGTGCGCTGGGGCGTGACCGTGCCGAAGGACATGTGGATCACCATGGACGATGTCATGAGCCAGTCGTCGATGACCTATGCGGAAACCTACGTTTCGCACATGACCGGCGCGCAGTTGCTGAACATCCTCGAAGGTGTGGCGGACAATCTGTTCGACCCGGACCCGTACCTGCAATCCGGCGGCGACATGGTGCGCGTGGGCGGGCTCGATTACTCGATTCATCCGCGCAATACGCTTGGCGAACGCATCAAGGATGCGCGCCTCGACGACGGCACGGCGATCGATCCCGACAAGACCTATGCGGTCGCCGGCTGGGCGCAGGTCAACAACACGCCGGAAGGCCCGTTGCTCTGGGACCTCACGCGCGAGTACATCCTCAGGCATCGCGACCCCAAGACCAAGGTGCTGAAGCTTCCGAAGGTCAATCATCCGAAGCTTGTCGGTGTCAACGACGACCCGGGTCTGGCTGATTACGCCGGCGAGACTGCCTGATAACGGTGCGATCGTTTCCCAAGGCCCCGTTTCGACGGGGCCTTTTCGTTTTCATGCTTGCGCTGGCGGCGCTGTTCGCGGACGTCGCGCGTGCCGATGTCGTCAAGCCGACGATGGTCGACATCGCCGTGCACAGCGACGGGCAGGTGTTCGTCGAACTGCACGTCTCGATCGAGGCGCTGCTGACCGGCATCAATGGCCGCTGGCGCAACACCAAGGATGCACCGCAATCCGACGCCTACGACGCGTTGCGGGTGCTGGAGCCTGACGCACTCGCCACAGAGTTCGTGCCATTCAGGGCGCGGCTGCTCGACGGCATCGAACTTCGTTTCGACGGTCAGCGCATTCCGCTCGACATCACCGAGACGAAGATCCCGGAACCCGGCTATACGAAAGTCCCACGCCCGAGCGTGCTGTACCTGCACGGCACGGTGCCGCGCGGGGTGAAGACCCTGACCTGGTATTTTCCGCGTGAGTTCAGCGACAACGCCGTGCGTGTGAAACAGGTCGACGACGTGCGACAGCAATGGCGCTGGTCGGACTGGGTCTGGATCAACGAGGACATCGCGTCCGATCCATTCCCGATCGAAGACGGTTTCGTGAAGCGGCCGTTCGGCGAGGTCGTCTGGGGCTATATCAAACTCGGTTACAACCATATCGTGCCGATCGGCATGGATCACATCCTGTTTGTCGTCGGCATCTTTCTGCTGACGGCGCGGTTTCGCCCGCTGCTCGCCCAGGTGACGATGTTTACGATTGCGCACTCGATCACGCTGGCGCTGGCGGTGTATGGAGTCGTTGAACTGCCCGCGCGCATCGTCGAGCCGCTGGTGGCGCTGTCCATCGCCTACATCGGTATCGAGAACCTGTACAGCCGCAAGGTGCAGAAGCGACGTCTTCTGCTTGTGTTCGGCTTTGGGCTGCTGCACGGGCTCGGTTTCGCCGGCGCGCTGAAAGACTTCGGCATGCCACCCGGCGATTACGCGACCGCGCTCGTGAGTTTCAACATTGGCGTGGAACTGGGCCAGATCGCGATCGTACTGTCCGCGTTCGCGCTGTTCGCCGGCTGGTTCGCGCGGCGCTGGTGGTATCGCCGGGCAGTGGTGATTCCCGTATCCGTCATAATTTCGTCGATCGGACTGACCTGGACGGTCAGTCGTCTCGCGGCCTAGTGTCCTGTCCCGCAACTATCTATCGTTTCTGCGCAGCTGAGCAGGGCTGAATCAAGGCGGCGATGCGCAGCCATAGCCAGGCTATGGTCAGGATCGCCAACGCTGAGTCAGCCCGGCTCAGCCGCGCCCGCAGGGAGGTCTTCTACGGTTCGAGGGCTGTGTTGCGCCGCTTGCCAATGGAATGACCATTGCCTTCACGACGCGCCTTGCCATCGAACCGTAGGAACCCTCAGAAATGACAGATAATTGCGGGGCAGGACACTAGCTGGCAGATTACCGTCGGCCCCATTCGTTGCGCGGGAAGATTCGGCGCCGTGATAGTGCCTCGCGCCTGGTGGATTCCGCCGAGACACATATCCCCGTGCTTCACCCTGTGTGCCGCGCTTGTATCGTGATTACGGAAACTCTGAATTGTCAGAGTTTCCCGCGGCACATGGACGTGCCGCCACAACCACGGCTGTAAGCCGTTGAGAATGAGAGAAAACGAAAAATCACACTTTTTCGTTTTCGCTGCTCTGGCAATCCGGGACGGATTGATCAGAGCTTCCTTAGTCAATCCTGGCGCCGGGGCAACGCCCATCCCGATGGTTGATGCGGGCCCCTGTTTGCCACGGCGTAAATGCATTTGTGTGGCGCCTCGATCAGTGATTGCACCGGGGACTTCCTCTCCCCACGCTGGAGATGATCGTCATCGGGCTTTGCTATCATCAACATTCTTCCCTGACCGCAGACCACGCCGGACGTGATGGAAACCATGCCCGCAGCCGAGCGCAACGACCTGGCACAACGCTATCAGGCCGTTCGTGCGCAGACCGAACGTCTGTGCCAGCCCCTTGCACCGGATGACTATCAGATCCAGAGCATCCTCGAAACCTCACCGCCGAAATGGCACATCGCACACGTCAGCTGGTTTTTTGAGGCGTTCGTCCTCGGCGAGTTTATGCCGGGGTATCGGCCCTTTCACGAGAAATTTTCCTATCTGTTCAACTCCTACTACCAGACGGTGGGACAGATGCAGCCGCGGCCGGACCGGGGATTGCTGTCCCGTCCGACTGTGGACGAGGTTTACGCCTACCGTCGTCACATCGATGCAGCGATGCTTGAGCTCCTGCATACCGATACCGGTGAACAGCGTCGGGAGATTGAGTTTCGAACCATCCTCGGACTGCACCATGAACAACAGCACCAGGAGCTGTTGCTCATGGACATCAAGCACAACTTCTGGGTGAACCCGCTGCGCCCGGTCTACCAGAATCACGGCGTCGCGGCGGCCAAGGACCGGACGCCCTTGGACTGGCTGACGGTCGACGTGGACAGCACCGAAATCGGACATGGGGGCGATGGGTTCAGTTTCGATAACGAAACGCCGCGTCACCGGGCAATGCTGCGGCCATACCGTATCGCAAACCAGCTGGTCACCAATGCGGAGTTCCTGGCATTCATGGAGGCAGGCGGTTACGAGCGGCCAGAACTGTGGCTTGCAGACGGCTGGCATCTCCACCAGAAGCAGGGCGCTCGCTGCCCGCTGTATTGGGAGCGCCGTGACGGGCAATGGCATGAATTCACCCTGTCCGGCATGCAGAAGCTGAATCTTTCACAGCCCGTATGTCATGTCAGTTTCTATGAGGCCAACGCCTTCGCAAACTGGAAAGGCCTCCGCTTGCCCACTGAAGCGGAACTGGAGCATGTGCTTCAACGCCGGTCTTTGGATGGCAACTTTGTCGAATCCTTGACGCTGCACCCCGTTGAATCCGCGGAAGGCAATACCTGGTTTGGAAATGCCTGGCAGTGGACCCAGTCGGCATATCAACCCTACCCAGGATTCAGGCCGCTGGAAGGTTCCATGGGGGAGTACAACGGTAAATTTATGTGCAACCAGATGGTGCTGAAAGGCGGTTGTGCATTGACACCAAGGGCTCACGTGCGCGCCAGTTATCGGAACTTTTACTACCCCCGCGATCGCTGGCCCATGACCGGAATACGGCTTGCGCAGTATGTCTGATCCCAAGTTCCATGACCTTCACCCGAAAGCGGCCAGCCTCGCGCGTGCCGTGCGGGAAGGCTTCGCGAAGAGTCCCAAACAGATTCCGCCGAAGTTTTTCTACGATGAGAACGGCTCGCAGCTGTTCGACCAGATCTGTGAACTGCCGGAGTACTACATCACTCGAACCGAGCGAAGGCTGCTGCGTGAATATGCCGATGAGATCGCCGCAGCCGTCGGCGATGATGTCACCTTGGTCGAACCCGGCGCGGGCAGCGCTGAAAAGGTTCGTCTGATACTGGGCCAGGTGCGACCCAAATCCTACGTTGCCGTGGACATCTCCGGAGATTATCTGCAGGGAGCGATTCTGACCTTGGCCAGCGACTTCCCATGGCTGGACGTGCACGGCGTGTGTGCGGATTTCAGCATGGGCCTGACCATCCCGAAGCAGCTGAGCAGTGGACGTCGGGTCGTGTTCTTTCCCGGCAGCAGTCTGGGCAATTTTGAACCGGGCCATGCGTTGCGGTTTTTGGAAGACGTGCATCAGTTCATAGCGCCAGACGGTGCCCTGATCATCGGCGTGGATACCAAGAAAGACCCGCAAATCCTGCATGACGCATACAACGATCACGCCGGGATCACCGCCGAGTTCAACTTGAATCTGCTCAGACGCATTCGGACCGAGCTCGATTCCGACATCGATCCCGAGAGTTTCGAACATCGGGCGCACTACAATGACGTTGTCGGACGCATTGAAATGCATTTGGTCAGCCGCGAACCACAAACCGTGCGCATCAACGGGGATCAGTACCGGTTCGACGCGGGTGAAGCAATCCACACCGAATCGTCCTACAAGTACAGCACCAGGGAATTCGCGCAAATGGCCCGCAAGGCCGGACTGCATCTGATCAACCAGTGGCAGGACGAAGACGGGCTTTTCGCCCTTTACCATCTGGTCTGCGCGGCGTAGGTCGGTGTGGAGCGGGTCGGGGGCGCAACCCTCGCATCGCAGATCGTTCAGGCCGACGGTTGGCGGTCGCTGCGTAACTTAAACCCAACAGCCTCCGCGATACCCGGGGCGGTTCAGTGGTCGCGTGCCAGAAGCGCGCCGCCGTAGGCGGCTTCGGTGTGTTCGGCCGCGTGAACCGGAACACCCGTCAGCCGCGAACGTATTTCACTCCAGACGGTGTTTCTTGCACCGCCGCCGAGCGTGACAATCTCCCGCAACGCTGGTGCGCCAAGCGCATGCAGCACATCAAAGGCGCGGGCCTCGATCTTTGCGATGCCCTCGAGCAGTCCGTGCAGGAACACAACGTCGTCGGTCGGTCGCGGCTGGAGTTGCGGCGTACGTTGTGGATCGGGATCGGGAAAGCGTTCGCCGGTTGCAGGCAACGGGTAGTAGTCGAGCCCGCTGGGCTGGCTGGCGTTGATGTGGCGGCTGAGTTCGGCAATGGTCGCGTCGTCGAAAAACTGCCGCACTACCGCGCCGCCGGAATTCGATGCACCGCCGGCCAGCCACAGGTCGCCAACGCGGTGGCTGTAGACGCCACGCGCGGCGTCAAAGATCGGCCGGTCGCTGACGATCTTCACGACGAGCGTTGAACCGAGGCTCGTGATGCCGCGGCCCGGTCGATCCAGCCCGGCCGCGATGGCGGCGGCCGTGCTGTCCGTCGTGCCGGCCACCACTTCGCAGTCCGGGTCCAGATCGAGTGATCGCGCGACGGCGGAATCGAGGGTGCCGAGTCCGGTGCCGGGCGCAACCACGCGCGGCAGTTCGCCCAGCGGGATTCCCAGGCGTTCCAACCACGCGGGCCAGGCCCGCTCGACCGGGTCATAGCCCATCTTCAGCGCGTTGTTTTCATCGCTGACGTCGTAACGCCCGAGCAGCCGCCCGGCGATCCAGTCGGCCTGGTGCACGAACCGTGTACCGCGCGGATGCAGTTGCGCAAGCGTCAGACATTTGGCAAGGCTCGATCCCGCGCCATGCGCGGCACTCTCGGCTGGTGCGACTGCGGCGATCTTCGCTGCGGCTTCCACGCAGCGCGCATCGTCGTACATCCAGGCCGGGCCGAGCGGCTCGCCCTGGGCGTCGATCGGCAGCACGCTCGCGGAGGTGCCGTCGACGGCGATTGCGCGGATGCGCAGGCCGGGGTCCCGTGCGATCGCGCCGATGACTTTGCTCGTGGCTTGCCACCACGCGCCCGGGTCCTGCTCGTGGCGGTTCGCCGCAGGGCGGGTGCCAGAGAGCAGGGCGGATTCGGCGCTCGCTGCGATGTCTCCGACGGAGTCGATCGCGATGGCGCGGACCCCGGACGTGCCGAGGTCCAGGCCCAGCCAGACGTCACTCAGGGCAGCGTGACCGGCTCGGGCGGCCGCCAGTCGGCGGCCCGGTGTTCGGCGACGACGGTCGTGTAGATGCCGCCGCGTACGTTGAACTCCGCGCGCAGGCGCAGAAAACGCGGCGCAAGTGCTGCGACCAGATCGTCGGCGATCGCATTGGTCACCGCCTCGTGGAAGGCCCCGGTATCGCGGAACGACCACACATACAGCTTCAGCGACTTGAGCTCGACGCAGCGCGCGTCCGGGACGTATTCGAGGTCCAGGGTCGCGAAGTCCGGCTGGCCGGTCTTCGGGCACAGGCAGGTGAATTCAGGCACGCGGATGCGGATCGTGTAATCGCGCCCCGGCTCGGGATTTTCGAAAGTTTCCAGGGACTTGGAGGGCTGACTTGGCATGGCGAATCCGGGCGCTGACGGGGCGGCCGTGGCGCGCTTGTCGCCACTTGCCGGGGCCGGGTATTGTAGCCGCCCATGCGTCTGGAGCGGATCAAGCTCGCCGGGTTCAAGTCCTTCGTCGACCCCACCACCGTCGTCCTGCCGGGCGCGCTGGTCGGCATCGTCGGGCCGAATGGCTGCGGCAAGTCCAACATCATCGATGCCGTGCGCTGGGTCATGGGCGAGAGCTCGGCGAAGACCCTGCGCTCGGAGTCCATGGCTGATGTCATTTTCAACGGCTCGGCCTCGCGCAAGCCGGTGGGTGTGGCGTCGGTCGAACTGGTGTTCGACAACAGCGATGGTCGCGCCGGCGGTCAGTACGCGCAGTACAACCAGATCGCGATCAAGCGCCAGGTCTCGCGCGACGGCCAGTCGATCTATCTGCTGAACGGCACGCGCTGCCGGCGCCGCGACATCACCGACCTGTTCCTCGGCACGGGGCTGGGGCCGCGCAGCTACTCGATCATCGAGCAGGGCATGATCTCGCGGGTCATCGAGGCGAAGCCCGAGGACCTGCGCAACTACCTCGAGGAGGCCGCCGGCATCTCGCGCTACAAGGAGCGCCGGCGCGAGACCGAGAACCGCATCCGCCACACGCGCGAGAACCTCGATCGCCTGAACGACCTGCGCGAGGAGGTCGCCAAGCAGATCGAACGTTTGAAACGGCAGGCACGCGCGGCGGAACGCTACCAGTCGCTGCGCGACGAGGAGCGCCGCACCCGGGCCGAGTGGCTGGCGCTGCGCATCCGCGCGCTGCGCGAGGAACTCGAGCAGGCCGACCGCCGCATCGCCGAGGCGCAGAACGCGCACGAGGCCGCGGTCGCCGGTCAGCGCCGTGCGGAGCGCGAGATCGAGACCGCGCGTGCCGAGCAGACCGAGGCACACGACAGCTTCAATGCCGTGCAGCGTCGCTACTATGAGGTCGGCGCGGACATCGCGCGCGTGGAGCAGTCCATCGCACATTCGCGCGAGGCGCGCTCGCGAATCGACACGGATCTGGCGACGCTCGGCCGGACCCTCCAGCAACTGCACTCGCAGCGCGAAACCGATCTCGAGCGCCGTCAGGGCGCGGAATCGGCGCTCAGCGATGCGGCCCCCGATCTCGATCGCCATCGCACCGACGTTGAAGCCGCGCAGCGCGCGCTGGTCGATGCCGAATCGGTATTCGCGCGCTGGCAGCAGGACTGGGAACAGCTCAACGACGCCGCGGCGGATCCGCGCCGCAAGGCCGACGTGCATTCGGCCGAGGCCGCGCAGATTCGTGATCGCCTGACGGAACTCGAACGTCGCGCGACGCGCGTCGCTGAAGAACTTGCCGGGCTTGGCCTCGAAGCGGTGGATGCCGAATGCACGGATGCGCGCCGCGGCCACGACGAACTCACGACCGCGCAGTCTGCGGCGCAGGAAACGCTCTCCGGCGCGCGCGACGCGGTGACGAGTGCCCGTACAGCGCTGCAATCGCGCGCCACCGAACTCGATGCCGCGGCCCGCGAACATCATCGTCTGGCCGCGCGGGCGGATTCCCTGAAGGCCCTGCAACGGCAGGCCTTTGACGCCGACGGCAAGGCACCGCAGGCCTGGCTCGGCGCGCGCGGGCTGGACCGCGCGCCGCGGCTTGCGGCGACGGTGCGCGTGACCGACCGACGCTGGCGCGATGCCGTCGAGGCCGTGCTTGGCGACTGGCTCGCCGGGGTCGGGGTAGCCGATCTGGACGCCATGCTCGGCGCGGATGCGCCTCCGAAGGGCGTGCGCCTGATCGCGACCGGCGCGGGTGAATCGCCAGCCGCCGGCACGCTGGCGGCAAAGGTCGAATCCGCCTGGCCGCTGGCCGCGCTGCTCGGGCAGGTCCGCTGCGCCGACGATTCCGCGAGCGCGCGCGCGATGCGCGCCGGGCTCGGCGCGCACGAGTCGGTCATCACGCCCGACGGACTCTGGCTGGGCCGGAGTTGGGCGCGTGTGGCTGGCCAGGCCGGCGCACAGATCGGGCTGCTGGCGCGCGAGGATGAGCTGCGCGAGGTCGATGGCGCGCTGAAATCCGCGGCAGCCGCGGAACAGCAGGCGCGCGCTCAGCGCGATGCGGCGCAGGGCGCACTGGCTACCGCCGAACAGTCACGTGAGGACGCGCAGCGCGCGCTCAATGACGGCGCGCAGCGGCTCGGCGATGCGCGGGCCCGGCTGCGTGAACTCGAGGCCCGGCGCCAGCACGCGAGCGAACGCCGTGATGCGCTGCAGCGCGAGCGCAGCGAAATCGAACGCCTGCGCGGCGAACTGTCGGCACGGGCCGATGCACTCGCCGCGGCGGCCGATGCGGCGCGCAGTGCGCTGGCCGAATTCGATGTGCAGCGCGAAGACCTCGCGACCCAGCGCGACGGATTGCAATCGGCGGTGCTCGAGGCGCGCGATGCGGCGCGCAGCGCGCGCGAACGCGCGCATGCGCTGGAACTGCGGCTGGGCGAATTGCGTGCAACCGTGGATGCGACGGCAACCGCGATCGATCGCAGCGCAAACCAGATTCGCGACATGGAACAGCGCAGCGCGGAACTGGCCGAAGCGGCCGCCCATGCGCTGGCGCCGCTGGCCGAGTACGAATCGAGCCTGAAGACCTACCTCGAACGCCGGGTCGAGGTCGAGCGCGAACTCAGCGCGGCGCGCAACCGGCTCGAGACCATCGAGGCACGGCTGCGCGAACTCGACACCGAACGCGCGAAGGCCGAACGCGCCGTGGGCGAACGCCGCGAGGTGTTCGACAACGAGCGCATGGCGCGTCAGGAGGTGGCCGCGCGCAGCACCGGGGTGTCGGAGCAACTGGCCGAGACCGGGCATGAACTCGAAGCCGTGCTCGGCGCGCTGCCGGACCAGGCCGACGTGCAGGGCTGGGCCGAGCGGCTGGAACGGCTGGCCACGCAGATCGAGCGCCTCGGGCCGATCAATCTCGCGGCGATCGACGAACACCGCGAGCAGAGCGAACGCATGGCCTATCTCGACGCGCAACACGCGGACCTCACCGAATCGCTCGATACGCTGGAAGGCGCGATGCGCAAGATCGATCGAGAGACGCGTACGCGATTCAAGGAAACCTTCGATCGCGTGGATGCGGGCGTAAAGGAGATGTTTCCGCGCCTGTTCGGCGGCGGCCACGCCTATCTGGAACTCACCGGCGAGGATCTGCTCGAGACCGGTGTGTCGATCATGGCGCGACCGCCGGGCAAGCGAAACACCAACATCACGCAGCTCTCCGGCGGCGAAAAGGCGCTGACCGCGGTCGCGCTGGTATTTTCGATCTTCCAGCTGAATCCGTCACCGTTCTGTCTGCTCGACGAGGTCGATGCGCCGCTGGACGATGCGAACGTCGGACGTTTCTGCGAGATGGTGAAGGCCATGTCCGCGGATGTGCAGTTCATCTTTATCACGCACAACAAGCTGACGATGGAGATCGCCGCGCAGCTCACGGGTGTGACCATGCACGAGCCCGGCGTGTCGCGACTGGTGAGCGTGGACGTGGATGCCGCCGTGGCCATGACCGCGTAATTCACCACGCGCGCCAGCCCATCCGGGGCACGCGCGTCAGACTGCTAGAATGCCGCTGTGGAAGCTGAGCTGCTGCGATTTGGACTGATCCTGGCCGTGGTCGGCGCGGTGGTGGCGCTGATCGTCTGGGACCGTCGCAAGCGTTACGCGCAGGTCGCCCGCGAGGTTCACGAGCCCACGCTCGATACCGTGCCGGCGGGCGAGTCCGCACCGGGTTTCGGCCCGGTTCCGCAGGCCGAGCCGTCGATCGATGCCCCGCCGGAAGAGGCCGAGCGCTTCGCCGCCGAGCTTCGCGAGATCGGCGAACTCCTGACCGAACTCGAACCGCCCAGCGAACCGCGCATGCCGCTTGCCGGTCGGCGTCGTGCCGCAAAGCGCAAGGAATCCAGATCCCAGCCGCAGGGCGAATCCGCCGACCCCGGCATGATCGTGCAGATCAGCGTGGTCGCGCCGGACGGCGAACAGTTGTACGGGCTGGACATCCAGGCCGCGCTGGACGCCGAAGGCCTCGCGTTCGGCGAAATGCAGCTGTTTCACCGGCGCGCGGTCGATGGCAGGCGCGTGCTGTACAGCGCGGTCAACATGGTCGTGCCCGGCGTGTTCAACCCGGACGCGATGGATCGCCTGCGCACACCCGGAATCACCCTGTTCATGCAGCTGCCCGGTCCGCAGGATGGCTTGCTGACCTTTTCCGACATGCTCGGTACCGCCGAGCGCCTGGCCGCAAGGCTTGGCGCACAGCTCTGGGATCAGACCCACAGCGTGCTCACCAAGCAAGCCGTGCAGTTTCTGCGCGAGGAGATCATCGAGTACGGCCGGCGCATGCAACTGGCGGCCGCCGCGCGCGATCTATGAGCGTACCGGCGAAGGCCGCCGCGCGGATCGCGGCCCTGCGCACGGAAATCAACGATCACAACCACCGCTACTACGTGCTCGACGCGCCGTCGATCAGCGACATCGAGTACGACCGACTGCTACGCGAACTTCAGGCGCTCGAAGCCGAACACCCGGAAAGCGTCACGCCGGATTCGCCCACCCAGCGCGTCGGTGCCGCGCCGGCCGAGGGCTTCGCCGAGGTCGAGCATCGCGTGCCGATGCTCTCGCTCGCGAACGCCTTCGATGATGGAGAGGTGCGCGACTTCGACCGCCGCGTGCGCGAACGTCTCGATACCGACGCCGTGCACTATGTCGCCGAGCCGAAGCTCGACGGCCTCGCCGTAGGCCTTTTGTACGAGCAGGGGCGGCTCGTGCGCGCTGCTACGCGCGGCGACGGTCGCCGCGGCGAGGACGTCACGCACAACGTACGCACCATCAAGTCCGTACCGCTGAAGCTCGCGGGCCGCAACTGGCCACGACTCATCGAGATTCGCGGCGAGGTCTACATCGAGAAGGCCGCCTTCGAAGGCATGAATGCGCGAGCACGCGAACAGGGCGAGAAGACCTTTGTGAATCCGCGTAACGCCGCCGCCGGCAGTCTGCGTCAGCTCGATCCGAAACTGACGGCGGCGCGGCCACTGACCATGTTCTGCTACGCGATCGGCGCCGCCGAGGGCGGTCGTCTGGCCACGACGCACTTCGAGCAGCTCGAACAACTGCGCGGCTGGGGAATGCGCGTGTGTTCCGACGTCGAGCGTGTTCTGGGTGCCGGCGGTTGTCTGGACTATTACGCGCGCATGGGCAAGCGACGCGAAGGGCTGCCCTACGAGATCGACGGGGTGGTCTACAAGGTCGATTCGCTGGAGGAACGCGAGACCCTCGGTTTCATCGCGCGTGCGCCGCGCTGGGCCGTCGCGCACAAGTTCCCGGCGCAGGAGCAGAGCACGGTGATCCGTGATATTGAAGTACAAGTCGGACGCACGGGCGCGCTGACGCCCGTCGCCCGGCTGGAGCCAGTGTTTGTGGGTGGCGTGACGGTGACGAACGCCACGCTGCATAACGCCGATTACATCGCGGAGAAGGACATTCGCGTCGGCGATACCGTCATCGTGCGGCGTGCGGGCGATGTCATTCCGCAGGTCATGAGCGTGCGCGTGGATCTGCGCAATCCGCACGCCCAGGTCTATGTCATGCCTTCGCAGTGTCCGGTATGTGGCTCCGATGTCGTGCGGCTCGAAGGCGAGGCCGCGCACCGTTGTACGGGCGGGCTGGTATGTCGCGCGCAGCGCGTGGAGGCGATCAAGCATTTCGCGTCGCGCCGCGCGATGGACATCGAAGGCCTCGGCGACAAGATCGTCCAGCAACTGGTCGATGCCGATCTCGTGCACAGTCCGGCCGATCTTTACCGACTGACCCGGGATGATCTGCTGAAACTCGAAGGCTTCGCCGACCTGTCCGCCGACAACCTCATCGCGGCCATCGAGGCGAGCCAAGCCACGACGCTGGCGCGGTTCGTTTTTGCGCTGGGCATTCCACTGGTCGGCGAGGAGGTTGCGTCCGTATTGGCCGACTATTTTGGCGGCATTCAGAGAATCGTCGATTCGAAGTTCGACGAGTACGAGTTCCCCAGCGGTGTGAAGGGCATCGGCCAGACGGGCGCGGAGAACATCGTCGGGTTTTTCAGTCAAAACACGACCTGGATCACCGAGGGGGCCACCCTGGAGGAACAGATCGGGTCATTGGGCATTGCCGGGCTGAGCCGCAGTCAGGCCAGGGGGCTGGCAGAGGCATTTGCGTCGGTCGAGCAATTGTCCGGCGCGTCCGTGGACGACCTGAAATACGATCCTCGGCATCACCCGATCGGCGGTGGAGTGGGGGGCAAGGTCGCCGAGTCCGTCACCCGATTCATGGCACAGCCGCGCAATCGCGCAGTGATTGAAGAGCTGATCGCACAGGGCGTGCACTGGCCCGATCCGCCTCCCGCACAAGGCGATGCCGTCGCAAGCCTGACCGGCAAGACCTTCGTGCTCACCGGAACCCTGGCCTCCATGAGCCGTGACGAAGCGAAGCAGCGGCTTCAGGCGCTGGGCGCCAAGGTCACCGGCAGCGTTTCGGCGAAGACCGATTTCGTGGTCGTGGGCGACAGCCCGGGTTCGAAGCTGGACAAGGCGCTTGAGCTGGGCGTGCCTACGCTGGATGAGGCGGGCCTGCGCGGGCTGCTGGATCAGCCCGGGCGCTGAACGCGCGGCAGCGCCGTCGGGACGCCGCTCGCGGTCTCGTTGACGCCGGATGCGGTGCGTGGGTCGGTCACGATGACGGTCGCGACGCTGAACACGACCAGCGCGACGGCGACGAACAGGGCCAGACCCAGGCGGACGTGGAACGACATGATGGCAATACCCGATGCCCCAAACCCTGGGGCGATGGCAGGGAAATTGTAGTCCCCGGTCATTACATTCAAGTTTCGCGCCAGCACCGGGGCCGGTCGCGGAACTGCTTCACACGGTCTTCGGTCCGGCGTCGAATCCAGCCAGAAAAGACAGTAGATTCAGATGCTTGCCCGGAGTTCCCGGGGCGGATCTCAAGGGCGCGCAAGTCTGAAGAAGTTTTCGAGAAAAATCCAGTATCTCGCTCTGATTTCGCACAAAACAGGCCGGCCGCACAACTCTGGGGCAATCCAAGATCGCCGCGGCCCGAAATGTCCACCGCAAGCGACCGGCGATGACAGGTGTGCGGTGGGGTACCATTCGCGCTCCGAATCCATTGGCTGGCCCCTGACGCGCCGACTGGCGCAGTAGCCGGGGTTGGCATCGAATTGCGAGCAATGAGCAACATGAACGACCCGAATGCCGTCGCCGATGTCGGCAAGGAACGCGAAATTCTGCGCGCCATGCGCCTGACGCTCGCGGCGATCATCAAGGACGTGACGCCTGCGCCCGGCATGCGCCATCCGCTCTCGGCACAGACCGTGGAGGATGTGCGCCAGTGTCTGGCCCTGATCGCGGCGCGAGAACGTGAAATCGGCGGTGAGGAGCTGTTGCGGCCGCGCTATGTCGACGAGCCGTCGACGCGACAGGTCGTGGCATTTGACCTGCCGGACGGGAAGGGCAGAAAGAACTAGGGCCTGTTCACACTACGCTTGGCGCAGCGTTGCTGCCCCAAAATACGTCAGGCAAGGCGCGAGGAGAGAGGTTTGGCGTGTCTAAATGAACGACGAGCAACGCAGCATGACGGATTTTGGGGCGCAACCCCGCGGGACGGGGCCGT
>JAGRGH010000005.1 GCA_020445605.1 Chromatiales bacterium | reverse complement strand
TTAGAGATACAGTTAACGGTCTAAGGTCTCAAATTGGTTTCTCGATTTTTGTGCAACCTTGACACATGCTTTAGATTGCCCTAAAGCTTAAATAAATCCTCGTAGCCTTAGTTGGTTCAGTGCTTTGCTGTTTGGTCGAATTGTAGTACATTAGTGCCGTGAGCCTCAAGGAAATGGCCCCTGCAGGGATGCAAGCCACCAGCGGAGAGCTCATGCAACTCAAAGCACATCTTTTATGTCTACAGGCCTCTTATACGATTTATCTATAAGGGGCTTGCTTTTTATAGATAAAACCTATTAACTTAGCGCATAGGATGCCTCAATCAATGTGTAACAACATTTAAAAGCCTGCAGAGTGGAAGCTGCAGGCTTTTTCATTTGCTTTGTAGTCCTCTGTTTTTTACATTAGCAACATGTTACACAGGAATGGCGGTCGATATTGGTTTATCCCTTCTCCCATTCTACAAAATTACTTCCACCATGCACACAGGTTTTAAAATCCCCGTTATCAGGCTTACAGGTTCAATGGTCGTTACTTACGATCAAAAATATGACTACCCTTCCAGATCAGAAGCTCAAATCGAGAATGAAAAGAATTTAAGAGATATTACTTACAATGGATATATGTCTCCTAAAACGAAATCAAAAGTTCGCAAGTATCTAACCACCTGGGTTAACTCAATTAATTCATTAAAAGGATTACCAGTAAACCCAGGGCTCAAAAAAGTGCCCTACCTAACGTTTGTAACCCTTACCTTGCCATCAAAACAAAATCACTCAGATAATGAAATGAAAAGGGAGGCACTCATGCCCTTTATAGAAACCCTTAAACGAAAGCATGATGTCTGGAACTACTTTTGGAGAGCAGAAGCACAAGAGAACGGAAATATTCATTTTCACCTCATTGTAGACAGTTACATTAGATGGGAGTCTATTAGGTTCGAATGGAATAGCATCATGGAGAAGCTAGGATACATTGAGCCTTTCTTTCTTAAATACAATCACAGAAACCCTAATTCGACAGACATTCATCGGCTAGGTGGTGTTGGCAATAGTGCGGAATATCTTTTAAAGTACGTTTCTAAATCAGATGGCTACCGTAAAATTGAGGGGAGAATACACGGGTGCTCTGATAGAGTTAGGGTACTGAACCCGTATGAGTGTGAGTTAGATAACACAGCCTATGAAGCCATTATAGAACTAAAGAAATCCAAAGAAGTCAGG
>JAGRGH010000004.1 GCA_020445605.1 Chromatiales bacterium | reverse complement strand
GTAGTGAAGGTGGCAATGTTCGTTTTTACGAAATCATTGTAACCAGACATTTGCTGTGCAAAAGGGTTCCAGTAGACCTGGATAAGAGCTGCCAACAATATACGAGCTGCTGCAACAATTTGAGTCATTGCACCCCTTTGGGCTTGTTGAGCTGCTGTGTTTGGGTTGGCTACAGAGAGAGGAAGCGATTTAAGGACTGCAATGCCTTTCCAGCTTGAGCCCACTACGTTTGCGATCTTACCGCTAAGACCACCAAGGATACCCTGCTTAATTCTTGCCATTTTTTAGATGTTTAAATTGAACTTACAGAATAATAATGCTAAGGTAATCAACCAACCAGGGTTTTGCAACTTTGTATTTTTTCCTGTTTATCTGCAGCTCACAATCTGCCTTTATTGTACTGATTAGGCCTTTTTACAAATGGCGAATTGGATTTTAAGAAGATTACACCATTCTTCCTTCCTCTTAAAACATCATTATTGCCGCTAAGTTCGTTCAGTATGCCCTTTGTTTCCTGTAATTTGCTGAATTTAATCCTTGCCATAGTATTCCGTTGAGTTTGTTGATTTGTGGCCTATTGACTTACTTCTATCCCTTTCCAACATCTCAATACTCCTAGTATTCTTTACAAAGTCATCTCTGAAGCTATGAGTAATTGACATATGAAATCTACCTTTCTTTAGCTTGCCAATGCCTATTTGTTTGTAAAGCCTATAGGCTGAGAACCTGTTCATGTGATGGAAAGGATTAACCTGGTTGTGTTTTGATTTGATCATGAAATCAGCTATTACCTGGACTGTAACAAGCCTGTTATAACCGCCTTTTAGCCCTTTAATGTATATATCCCCTCTCTCTGTTATATCTCCAATTTCAATATTCAATGCCTCCGTAATTCTGCAACCCGTATAGTACATGAGTAATCCAAGTTCATAATAACGGCCGAGCCGAGTTCTGTTTGCTTCAAGTTTGTGCCTGGCTGTTTCTTTTGTGGCCATTGCTGCAGCTCCTACATAACACGGTTTCTTAATCTGTGCGTTGGTATTTAAAACGGAGTTCGTGCGGCCCTTCATGGTGCTGTAATTTCTAAAAACGACAAAACGGCCAAAACCAACACTATAATGATGGTAATGACCAGCATGACTTTTGAGTTCGGTCTACCTGGCCCAACAGGATCGTAATCCCG